>JAOUHE010000208.1 GCA_029865285.1 Chloroflexota bacterium | reverse complement strand
GCCGAAGTCTGCGCCGACACGATTCACATCGCCGACGCCGATGAGCTGGAGGCCGATCACGCCGCTTGGGTGACCGGCAAGGCTCGCATCGGGATCACCGGCGGCACCTCCACCCCCGAGGTGGACCTCGAGGCCGTGCGCGACCGCATCTACGCCCTGACCGCCTGATCCCGTTTCGCGGGTACACTCGGGGCATGCCCTCTGCCACCGCTTCCGCATCCCTGCCCGTCGTCGCCATCGTCGGCCGCCCCAATGTGGGCAAGTCCACGCTCTTCAACCGGTTCGTCGGTGAGCGCGTGACGATCGTGGAGGACATCCCCGGCACCACCCGGGACCGGGTCTACGGCACCGGCGAGTGGAACGGGCGGCGCTTCACGCTGGTCGACACCGGCGGGCTGGAGCTGCAGCCGGGGAGCGACATCGAGGCGCGCGTCCAGGACCAGGCCCGCGTCGCGATCGAGGAGGCGGACCTGGTGCTCTTCGTGGTCGATGCCGCGATCGGCATCGCCCCGCTCGATCACGAGGTGGCCGATCGCCTGCGCCGGGCCGGCAAGCCGACCATCCTGGTCATCAACAAGGCCGATAACCCCCGTCGCGAGCACGAGGGAGCCGAGTTCTATGCGCTCGGGTTCGAGCCCACCATCACGGTCAGCGCCCAGCACGGACGCAGCACCGGCGACCTCGCCGACCTGCTCGTCGAGCTGCTGCCGCCGCCCGGTCCGGCTGAGCTCGAGGCAGATGCATCGGTCCGCTTCGGAGCTGACATCGCCGAGGGCGACCTGGAGGAGCTGGCCGAGACCGAGATGGGGCCGCCGCTGGTCGCCATCGTGGGCCGGCCGAACACCGGCAAGAGCACGTTCATCAACCGTGTGCTCGGCGAGGACCGGATGATCGTGAGCGACGTGCCCGGCACGACCCGCGACCCGGTCGACTCCGCGGTGACGCTCGACGGGGAGACGATGATCCTGGTCGATACCGCGGGCATTCGGCGCCGAGGATCGGTTGCGCGGGGGATCGAGCGCTACAGCGTGCTCCGAGCCATGAAGGCGATCGACCGTGCCGACGTGGCGGTGGTCATGACCGACGCGATCGAGGGGTACACCGCGCAGGACGCCCATGTGGTCGGCCACGTGCTCGAGGCGTTCAAGGGGATCGTCCTGGTCATCAACAAGTGGGACGCCCTCGAGAAGGATGGGCACACCGCCGACGACTGGCTGAAAGCGCTGCGCCGCGAGGCCCCCTACCTGGCCTGGGCCGATATCGTGTTCGCCTCGGCGCTCACCGGCCAGCGCGTGGAGCGGATCCTTCGCGAGGCGCGCCGAGTGGCCGAGGAACGCTACCGCCGGATTCCGACGGGCGAGCTCAACCGGGTGATCACCGACGCGGTCCGCGAGCACCCGCCCTCGCACGTGCGGAACCGACTGCCCAAGGTCCTGTACGCGACCCAGGTGGCCGTTGCACCGCCGACCTTTGTCATCTTCGTGAATGACCCCGAGCTGATCCACTTCAGCTACCGGCGCTACCTGGAGAATCGGATTCGCGCCGAGCACGGCTTTCTCGGGACGCCCATCAAGCTGATCTTCCGGGAGCGCAAGGTGGACGAGGAGCGGCGTCCCGCGCGGAAACGCGCGCGCCGGACATCGAGTTCGTCCCGCTCCCGCCGCTAGCCAGGAGCTGACATCGAGCCGCCGCGGGCTGCTATCGTCAGTCGCGTGACGGGGCTGGGTGGAATCGCCAACCGATCGCCGCGCATCCTCGTGTACACCGGCAAGGGCGGGGTCGGCAAGACGAGCGTTGCGGCGGCAACCGCGCTCGCCTGCGCGCAGCGTGGCTATCGGACGATCGTACTGTCGACCGACATCGCGCACAGCCTGGGCGACGCGTTCGGGATCGAACTCGGACCCGAGCCTATCCAGATCGCTCCCAACCTCCATGGTCAGGAGTCCGACGCGTTCTACAACGTGTCGCGCTACTGGGGCCGCATCCAGCAGTACGCCGGCAGCCTGCTGCGCTGGCGCGGCCTCGACGAGGTGCTGGCCGAGGAGATGACCGTTCTTCCCGGCATGGACGAGATCGGCGCCCTGCTGTGGATCGCCGAGCACCACGACTCGGGCGATTACGACGTCATCGTGGTTGACGCGGCACCGACCGGCGAGACGCTGCGCCTCCTCTCGCTTCCCGAGGCAGCCAAGTGGTGGATGGACAGGATCGAACCGATCGGGCGCCGGATCACGAGATTGACGGGCCCCCTCATCCAGCGCGTGGTCGGGATGCCGATGCCCGGTGACGACGTCTTCAACGCCGGCGAGGAGCTGTTCGACAAGCTCGAACACCTGCACGACCTGCTGACCGATCCCGATCGGACCTCCATCCGCGTGGTGCTCACGTTGGAGCACGTGGTGATCAAAGAGGCCGAGCGTTCGTTCACCTACTTCCACCTGTACGGGTATCCGACCGACCTGGTCGTTGCCAACCGCATCCTGCCCGATGAGGTCGGTGCCTACTTCCGCGGATGGTTCGAGGCGCAGCAGCGCTACGGCCCGCTGGTCGAGGAGTCGTTCGCGCCCATCCCGGTGCTGAAGGCGCCGTTCTTTGACCGCGAGGTGGTCGGGATCCCGATGCTCACCGAGTTCGGGACGGCGCTGTATGGCGAAACCGACCCGACGGTACACTTCTATCGCGGGCGCCCCTACTCGGTGGCGCGGGAAGGGGAGGAGTTCGTCCTGTCGGTCGAACTGCCGTTCGCCATGAAGGAGAAGATCGCACTGACCAGGCACGCCGACGAGCTGTCGATCGAGGTCGGCACGTGGCGGCGCAATCTCGTGCTGCCGCGGGCACTGATCGGCGCTCCCACGCTCGGCGCCAAGTTCCATGACCATGTTCTCAGGATCCGATTTGCGGCTCCGCCGCCGGCAACAGGAGGAAAGGCACGTGGAAGACAAGACAACTGATCTCGAGGCCCGCATCGCGGAGCTCGAGCG
>JAOUHE010000054.1 GCA_029865285.1 Chloroflexota bacterium | reverse complement strand
GAGCTCGAGTTCCGGATGGCCGACCTTGAGGCCTCGGCGGCCGATGCGGCGCGCCTCCAGGACGCCGACGCCCTTGCGCGGGAGATCGAGCCGCTTGCGGCTGCAACCGTCGGTCCGGCATCTCTGCCGCTGGTCGTCGCGGACCATCGCGCTCGCTTCCTGTCCGCCATGGACGACGATCTGAATACCCCGCGTGCGATTGCCGAACTGCAGACCCTGGCCTCGCTGGCGATCGATACGGGCGACCCGGCCCTGCGCGCGGCGGCCGGGCGGATGGTGCACGAGCTCGGATCGCGAGTGCTCGGCCTGCGCCTCGCCGACACGCGCAGCCTGCCGACGCCGCGGGAGCCGGGGGAGGCGATTCCCGCGTGACCGACCGGCCCGGCCAGGACGACCTCGTGCCGGTGAGCGTGCGACTCGGGACGGTCGTTCCGCCGGAGGATCCCGAGGACTGGACGCGGCCACTCACCTGGGTGGCGGCACTGGGGATGCTGGCCGCCCCGCTCGTCACGCTCGTCTGGTTCTGGCTCGCGCCGCCGACGGGACGGGACGCCGCCGTCGGCACCTGGCTCGTCGCGCTGGCGCTTGCCGGTGGAGCAGCCGCAGTCGGAGGGACGCAGATCGGACCGCTGCGTGCCTTCGCGGGCACGCTTGCCGCGGCGCTCTTCGCCGGCGTGGTCGTCGTCCTGATCGGTGCTGCGCTGGCCGGTGAGCGGCAGGTCGAGGCCGCCTCCCCGACCGTGGTCCATGCGCTGGCGGGAGCCGTCGCGGGCCTGGTCGGCGCGGCCAGCGCCTCGCTGGTCGCCCCGCTCCTGGCGGCTCGGTCCTCGAGGCTCGTGCGTGCGGCCATCCCCGCGGCGGCGGGCTGCGCGGCGGCCGCGGCGGTGATCCCGCTCCTCTTCGCCTCCTGACCCGGCGGCCTGCGGCGAGCCGACCCGCTAGCGGGTCGGCCGGTTCCGTCCGGCAAGACGATCCTCGACCAGCAGGCAGGCCGCCGCGCGGCCGTCGCCCAGCTGGACCAGCTGAGGATCGGTGATCGGGCAACGGTCGAACGCGACCGGGCAGCGCGGGTGGAAGCGACAACCCGACGGGATGCGCGATGGATCGGGCGTCTCACCGGTCAGCACCTGCCGAGGCGGACGTCCGCTCGGATCGAGGGTGGGAACCACCGAGAGCAGCGCGCGCGTGTATGGATGCTCCGGATCGGCCAGGACCTCGCGGGTGGGGCCGCTCTCGACGATGCGACCCAGGTACATGACCGCCATTCGATCGGCGTACGCCGCGACCGTGGCCAGGTCATGGGTGATCATCAGCACCGCAATCCCCTGGTCGTCCGCCAGTGAGCGGAGGAGGTTCAGGATCTCGGCCCGGATGCTGACGTCGAGCATGCTGACCGGCTCATCGGCCACGAGCACGTTCGGCCGCAGCACCAGCGCTGCGGCGATCACCACCCGCTGACGCTGTCCGCCCGAGAGTTCGGACGGGTAGCGCTTCAGGTATGCCTCCGGCGGCGTCATGCCAGCCTGGGAGAGCGCCGTCCTCACCCGGTCCGCCTCCTCGATCTGCGAGCCCGACTCGCGATGAACACGCAGTGGCTCGGCCACGATATCGGCGATCGTCATCCGCGGATTCAGCGACTCGTAGGGGTCCTGGAAGATCATCTGGGCCCCACGCCTCATCCGTCCCATCTCGGAGCGTGACAGGCTGCCTACGTCCTGGCCGGCCATCAGGACGCGACCGGCGGTGGGGATCAGCAGCCCCATCACCATGTTCGCGGTGGTCGTCTTGCCGCAGCCCGATTCCCCGACGAGCGCCAGCACCTCGCCCGGAGCCACGCTGAAGCTGACCCCGGCGACCGCCTCGATGGGCGGGACCGTGCGGCGACGGATCACGTCTCCGAGCGACAAGCGCGGCGGGAAGTGCTTGACGAGATCCTCGGCGATCAGGACGGCCTCGTCGGCGGAACGCCTCTCAACCACGGTTCGCCCCCTGCGGATCGAGCAGGAAGCAGGCCGCTCGACGCCCCTCGCCGACCGGGTACTCGCCGGGACGCTCGACGCGGCACCGGTCGAAGGCCGCCGGGCAACGGGGGGCAAACGAGCAGCCGGGCGGCATCGCATCGAGGCGGGGCGGCGTGCCCGGGATACCGCGCAGCTCGCGATCCGGCGCGGCAAGGTCAGGGAAGGAGGCCAGCAGCAGTTGTGCGTAGGGGTGCTGGGGGTCGGAGAAGAGTCGCGAGGTCGGCCCCTCCTCGGCGATCCGTCCGCCGTACATGACCAGCACCCGGTCGCAGCTCGACGCGACCACACCGAGGTCGTGCGTGACCAGGATGGTGCCCATCCCCATCTCGCGGCCGAGGCTGGCGAGGAGCTCCATGATCTGCGCCTGGACCATGACGTCGAGGGCGGTCGTCGGCTCGTCCGCCACGATCACGTCAGGCCGGCAGGCGAGAGCGAGGGCGATCATCGCGCGTTGTCGCATGCCGCCTGAATATGCGTGGGCATGGTCGTCGAACCGCTGCCGGCCGATCCCCACGCGCTCGAGCAAGTCCTCGGCCCGCACCCGGGCACCGTCGGCACCGACCTCCGGCTCGTGCACCCTGATCGCCTCGGCCACCTGGTCGCCAACCGTGCGGACCGGGTTGAGGGCATTCATCGCTCCCTGGAAGACGACCGAGATCCGCGACCAGCGGACCGCGCGCAGCTCGGCGTCGGGAAGCGTCATCAGGTCCTCGCCGTCCAGAAACACCTGCCCGCCGACCAGTCGGCCGCCGGGCGCCAGGAGCCGCATCATGCCCAGCATGGCGGTCGTCTTGCCGCTCCCCGACTCCCCCACCAGGCCGATCGTCTCGCCGCGCCGCAGGTCGAAGCTCACCCCGTCCACCGCGCGCAACGGCCCGCCCGGCGATTCGAATTCGATGGCAAGGTCGCGGACCTGGAGGATCGGCCCATCCGGATCGCGCGCCGGGGCAGCCAACGCGACCTCGGCAGCCGAGCGTGGCGGAATCGCCATTGACCGGTCCTTCTCGAGGTGATGGCGCTTCAGCCGCGGGTTGAGGACTTCCTCGAGCGTGGTGCCGAGCAGCGTGGTGCCGAGCACAACCCACACGATGGCAAGGCCGGGTGTCAACAGCGCCCACCAGGCCCCAGCCGAGACCGCCCCTCGGCCGAAGGCGAAGTTGAGCATCTGTCCCCAGCTGATGACGGTCGGATCCCCCAGGCCGATGAAGGCGAGCGTCGACTCGGCGAGGATCGCCAGACTGATGACCAGCACCATGTTGGCGAGCATCAGTGGCAGCACCTGAGGGAGGATGTGGCGGCGCAGGATGTGCCAGTCGCCGGCACCGATCGCCCGCGCCCGCAGCACGAACTTGCGTTCGCGCACGGACAGGGTCTGGGATCGAACCAGCCGGGCCGTGGTGGTCCACCCCAGGGCGCCGATGACGAGGATGATGTTGGTCAGACTCTGGCCGGCGATGGCGACGATGACGATCTGCAGCGCCAGGTCGGGGATCACCAGGAAGAAGTCGGTGATCCGCATGAGGGCCGATCCGATCCGACCGCCGCGGTAGCCCGCCACGATCCCGACCACCCCGCCGATCAGCAGCGCGATGAACGCGGCCGAGAAACCGACCAGCAGGGAGACGCGCGCGCCGTAGATCAGGCCGGAGAGCACGTCCTTGCCGGCGTCATCGGTCCCCAACAGGTGCGCGGCTGAAGGCTGCTGGTAGATGTCGTCGATCGTAACGTGAACCGTCTCGTAGGGATCGTACGGGGCGATCAGCGGGGCCGCCACCGCGAACACGACCCCGACGAGGAGCATTGCCGCTCCGATCGCTCCCATGGGACTGCGAAGCAGGATCCTCAGCACGTGTCGAGTCGGCGCCGCGGGGGCCGCGTGCGGGCTCGAAACCTCGATCAGCGCCATTCAGCTCACGCTTCCGAGACCCGCGGGTCGAGCCAGCCATAGACCAGGTCGGCGGCGAGGTTGGCGATCACCACGGCGATGGCCAGCAGCAGAAAGGCACCCTGCAACACCGGGTAGTCGCGATCGCGAACGGCGCTCACCGTCAGCGACCCGATGCCGGGCCAGGAAAAGACCGACTCGATCTGGATGGCGCCCGACACGGTGAAGCCCAGGTTGATGGCGATCAGCGTCACCATCGGCAGCATCGCGTTGCGCAGGGCGTGGTCGCGGATGATCTGGAGCGTGGTCAGACCCTTGGCCTTGGCGGTGAGGATGTAGTCCTCGCTGAAGACCTCGATCACGCTGCTGCGCATGATCAGCATGTACTCGCCCAGCAGCACCAGCGTAAAGGCGAGGGTGGGCATCAGCAGGTGTCGCCCGATGTCGGCGAGCTCCTCCCAGTACGACCCGAAGTCGGCGCCGACGGTGATCCGGCCGGCGGTGGGCAGCCCGAACCAGGCCGAGCCGGCGAAGAGGAGGACGATCCCCAGGAAGAAGGTCGGCAGCGACCACATCAGCAGACTGAAGATGAGCGCCGACAGGTCGAGGGCGTGACCGCGCCGCCACGCCGCCAGCAGCCCCAGGAGCATGCCGAGGATGATCGACAGTATCTGCGCCGGCAGGATCAGCCAGAGGGTGTTGACCAGCGCGCCGCCCAGCATCTCCCCCACCGATCGGTCGCGGAAGGCATAGCTGATCCCCAGGTCGGCGCGGGTCAGCGAGCCGAGGTAGATGAAGTACTGCGAGTCGAACGGGTTCCCGCTCTCGGTATTGATGAGTACCGGCTTGTCGAGGCCGAACCGCTCGGTCAGGGCCGCCACCGTGGCGGGCGTGAGCCGAGGGTCCTTGCTGACGTTGCGGGCCGGGTCGCCGGGCAGAATGCGGAAGAGGAGGAAGTTGAAGGTGATGACGACGAAGATGGTCAGCAGCGCCCAGCCGACCCTCGATGCCAGGTAGGCGCCGCGTCCCTTCACCCGCTCACTCCTGCGAGGACCAGATCGGCGGGGCGCTGTGCCCCGCCGATCATCTGCGCGATCCCGCGTTCGCTGCTACTGAACCTTTGAGATGACCCCGAGCGAGCTCGGATCCTCGAGGCCGATCGTGGTCGGTCCCGTCACCCATCCGGTGAACCGATCGGACCGGTAGGCCTGAGTGCTGCTGGCGTAGTACGGGATCATGTAGACCACGTCATCCACCAGGATCTGCTGCATCTCGTGGACGATCGCCACTCTCGCCTGGTGGTCGGGCTCCACGCCCTGGCGGACGTACAACTCGTCGTAATCGGGATTGCAGTACCCGGTCTCGCTGAAGCCGGTCGGGATCTCGTCGCACAGCGCGACACCGAGCAGGAATGCCGGATCGGGATCGGAGCCCCAGCCCCACAGAATCAGGTCGAAGTCAAACGTCGGGCAGCAGATGCTGGTGAGCGTATCGGCATCCAGCGCCTGGATCTCGATCTTCACGCCGATCTCCTGCCACATCGCCTTGAGCATGTCCGCCTCGCGCGGCCCCGAGTCGATGTCGTCGGGGAAGTTGAAGCGGAAGGTCAGGTCACCGGTCGGGCAGTCCTGGCTCGGCAGGCACTCTCGGATTCCGTCGCCGTTGGTGTCCGCATAGCCCGCCGTGTCGAGCAGGTCGTTCGCCCCCGAGACGTCGAAGGCATAGTCACTCACGTCATCGGCGAAGAAGTCGCCAAGTCCACGCGGCACCATCGAGAGGCCCGGCGAGCCAAGGCTCAGCAGGGCCACGTCGATGATCTGCTGCTTGTCCATCGCCATGGCCAGGGCCTTGCGGACCTGGACATCGAGCAGGGCGGGATGGCCGGTGCAGACGCCGCCCTCGTCGACCGGGCAGTTCTCTGGATCGACGATGTTCGGGATGATGTCGCGCAGATCGCCGCTCACCGGATCGGCGACGACCACCTCCACGTTCTCCGCATTGCGGAGCGTGGCGACAGCGGTGTTCGGGAACTCGGTGATCATGTCGATGTCGCCATTGACAAGCGCGGCCACGCGCGCATCGGCGTTGTCGTAGGTCTGGAAGATCACCTCATCGATCTTCGGTGCGTCACCCCAGTAGTCCTTGTTCGCGGCGAGTCGGGTGAACTGGCCCTGCTCGCTCTCGACGAACTTGAACGGGCCGGAGCCGATCATCTCCTCGTTCTGGAAAGCGACGGGATCGTCAACCGACTCCCAGATGTGCTTGGGGATGACGTAGATGAAGACCATTCGCGACTCGAAGTTCCCGATCGGCTCAGCGGTGGTGATGGTCAGGTGGGTGGCATCCACCGCCTCGATCGTCTCAAACACGTCGGGATACGCCGGCATGTAGGGGAAGTCCACCGTATCTCGGTACAGCTCAAGCGAGAATTTCAGATCCTCCGCGGTCAGGGCAGTCCCGTCGTGGAAGGTGGCGTTGTCCACGAGCTCGACGCTCCACGTCAGCCCGTCATCGCTCACCGACCAGCTCTTCGCCAGCTCCGGCACGTAGTCACCATCGGGGGTCAGACCGATCGGTGTGTCGTAGACCAGCTCGTAGAGCGTGTAGGACTCGCTCAGGAGTCCGTTGCCCGGGTTCAGACTGTCGGGAAAGCCACCGATCCCGACGCGGACGGTTCCTCCGCTCGCCGGCGCGCTGCTCCCCGAAGGGCCGGATGACTCCGAGGGTGAGGTTGAGGTGCAGGCAGCGACGATGATGCTGAGTGCGGCAAGCGCCGGCAGAAGGACTGATCGGGACGAACGCATGCGACTCTCCTTGGGGCCGTGACCGAAACCGGGACCGCACGAGAATGGCACACGCGCGGTGGCGCAGTCCAGAAGAATCGGCAGGTCGTCTATGCTCGGAACCATGCCAAGAACCCTGCCGAGAACCCTGCCGAATGGCCGCGAGCTGGTCTCCGCCCAAGCCGCCATCGAGTCGTTCGAGCTGTCGCGGGACGGGAGCCTGGTTGTCTACGCGCGCCGCACGGTGGTCGGCGGCCACTACCGCTCGCACCTGTGGACGGTCGGCTGGTCGGGGGGCCGAGCACGCAGGTTGACTGATGGGCTGACCCGAGACGGTTCACCGGCGATCTCGCCGGACGGGCGCCTGGTCGCCTTCGTCCGTGGTCCGGCCGGCGGTACCGCGGGCGAGGCGCAGATCTGGCTCACACCCCTCACCGGCGGGCCGCCGCGGCAGGTGACGCGCATGCGACACGGTGCGGCCTCGCCCCGCTGGAGCCCCGACGGGAAGCTCCTGGCGTTCACCGCGCAGGCAGGGGAGCATCGGTTTGCAGTCGGCACGGAGGTGAAGGGGAAGGCGCTGCGGGCGCGCCGCATCACCCGAACCGACTTCCGCGACGACGAGTCCGGCCACCTCGCGCGTCGCGCACACCTGTTCGTCGCAGCAGCACGCGCCGGCGCGCGACCTCACCAGCTGACATCGGGCGATTTCGACGTGACCACAACCTGCTGGGCGCCGGATGGAACCTGGCTGGCGTTCGCCGCCGACATGGGGCCCGACCGGAACATCTCTCCCCGCAGTCAGCTCTTCCGCGTCCCGGCCGGTGGCGGCGAGGTCCGCACACTGGCGAGCCTGGCCGGTGACGCCGATCGGCCGGCGATCTCCCCCGACGGCCGGCAGATCGCCTTCGTCGGCACCGATGTCCCCGATCCGGCGGACCATGTCCTGACCGGGCTCTGGGTGGCGCCCGTCGAAGGGGGCGCGCCGCGGCCACTCACGGCCGAACTCGATCGATCGGTAGGCTGCGACGCCTGGGCGGACATGGTGCAGACCGACGACGCGCCGGGTCCGCTCTGGATCGACAACGAGACCGTGGCGGTGATCATCGCTTCGGAGGGGAGGAACGTCCCGCACCGGGTGACGACCGCTGGGGAGATCGCGCCGCTGGTCCCCGCGGGACGCCTGGTCGGCGCTGCCCTCGCAACGGGCGCGGGACGCGTGGTGCTGGCCGCCGGAAACGACCGGCGCGCGGCCGAGATCTACGCCATCGAGGCGAGCGAGCACGAGTCGGTCGGGCACCTGCGGGCCCTCACTCGCAACGGGTCCGGCTGGCAGGACCGCTTCCCGCTCCCCCGCTGGGACGAGCTCTGGATCGACGGGCCGGGGGGACGGATGCAGGCGTGGCTGGCGTCACCGGCGGACGCCGGAGACGAGCCGCTGCCCACCATCCTGCACATCCACGGCGGCCCGACCGGTGGCTGGGCGCCGGGCGGCGCGATGGACTCGACCATGCTCGCCGGCCACGGCTACCGGGTGCTGATGCCCAACATCCGCGGCTCGAATACGTTCGGGTCGGACTGGATCCGCGCCCTCGACGGTCGATGGGGCGACGTCGACGCCGCCGATGCCCTGGCTGCCGTTGACCACGTTATCGCCCGTGGGCTGGCTGACCCACAGCGGCTAGGCGTGATGGGGCTCTCGTACGGCGGCTACCTGACCCAGTGGCTGGTCGGCGCCACGGATCGTTTCAGTGGCGCCGTCGCCGAGAACGGAGTGGCCAACCAGGTCTCGGCGTGGGCCAACTCGTACTTTGGCGTGCACTACAACCGCCGCGCCAAGCTCGGCGACCCGCTATCGCACGAGGGGATGGTGCAGCTCTGGTCCACCTCCCCGTTGAGCAACGTCGCAAGCATCACCACGCCGCTGCTGATGCTGCAGGCGGAGGAGGATCGCGTCTGCCCGATGTCCGACAACGAGCAGCTCTTCACGGCGCTCCGGGTGCTCGGACGCGAGGTCGAGTTCATCACCTACCCGGAGGAGCATCACGAGATGAAGAGCACCGGGCGCCCGGACCGGAGGATCGACCGGATGGAGCGGATCCTGGCCTGGTTCGATCGCTGGGTGCGCGCGATCGAGGGCTAAGCCGGACCCTTGCGGCTCAGCCGCTCGGCGAGCCCGCCGGCAATGAGCGCCAGCCCGAGGGCGATGATGCCCAACGCCCCGACGACCCGGAACGCCTCACCACCAAAGGCGGTGGCGAATGCGAGGTAGGCAACGCCCGCACCGATCGCCATCCCCGATCCGATCCATTTGAATGCCGGCAGGTCAGCGATCAGCCCAGCGGCATACAGGCCAAGGCCGATCGAGAACGGGATCGAGGTCCACAGGTACGACCACTCTGTCCATCGGTCGTTGATGCTCGTGTAGAGAAGCGTGCCGCCGACACCAGCGAGGAACGCCCCGGGGATCACCATGCCCGCGCGCAGGCGCGGGTCCTGTCGACCGACAAGCGAGGGGACCAGGAAGAAGAGCGAAAGCGCGACGAGCAGCACCGGCCACCAGGCGAGCAGCTCGCGGCTGATCCCAAGGCCAGAGATCCAGTCACCGATCGCCTGGCTGGCAAGCACCAGCACCCCGATCGCAAGCAGCATCAGGCCGAGTGACAGCTCGACGGTTCGACTCATGGCCGCGAGTATAGTGCCGCCCATGGCCGAGTCTGAACGAGCGCCAATCGTCCGCGCCGCGCGCCAGATGAGCAGCGCGTCGCTGTGGCTGATGGTCGTCGGACCCTCGATCCTGCTCGTCTACGCCTGGGTCGAGGTCCTCAACAATCCGGGTCTTTCACTCGTAGACGGCTACTGGATCGGGCGTTTGCCCTGGGTGCCACTCGGCGTGGTGATCTCACTGGCGGGAGCGGTTGGCGGCCTCGCGGGAGGAGCGACGGCGATCGCAGTAGAGGGAGGTTGGTGGCGCCGCATCCTGGTCGTGCCGGCGCTGATCGGCGCCGGACTCTGGTGGGCGGCCGCGCTCGGATTCCTGCCTGTTGCGCGATTCATTGGACCCGACCCGGTCACCTTCGCGTACACGCTCCCCGCCGCTGCCGGGCTGCTGGTCCTGCTGCCCGCGGCCGTGCTTGCTGCGTTGTCGCTCACGCCCCGCGGCGTGCCTCGCCCGGGCGTCCGGATGCGTTCCGTTCCACCGACCGGCGGGACGGCGCTCTCGCCGCGCCGCCCACTCGAGGGATCCGAGGACGACGCGGACACCTGACGCCAGTCCCGCTACATCTCCCCTTCGAATGGCGGCTGGGGCATTCGCAACGGGCGGTCGCGGCGGTAGCCGAGCAGGTAATCGGCCTGCATCAGGGTGTGGATCTGGCTGGTTCCCTCGTAAATGACCGATCCCTTGCTGTTGCGCAGGTAGCGCTCGACCGGGTACTCGTCGGAGTAGCCATACGCGCCGTGGATCTGGATCGCGTCAAGGGCGCTCTGCACGGCGTGGTCCGTGCTGAACCACTTGGCCAGGCTCGTCTCGCGGGTGCTGCGCGCCCCGGAGTTCTTGGTCCAACCGGCCTTGAAGACGAGCAGTCGCCCCGCCTCGATGCCGGCGTACATGTTGGCGAGCATCTGCTTGACCAGCTGGTGACGGCCGATCTCCTCGCCGAACGCCTTGCGCTCGTGCGCGTACTTGACCGATGCGTCCAGACATGCCTGCGCCAGGCCGACCGAACCTGCCGCGACCGTGTAGCGGCCCTGGTCGATGGCGCTCATGGCGATCGTGAACCCCTCGCCCTCCTCGCCGACCCGGTTGGCGACCGGCACTTCGCAATCGCTGAAGTACAGGATCCCGGTGTTGCCGGCGCGCACGCCGAGCTTGCCATGGAGCGAGTCGGTGCTGAATCCGGGGAAGCCGCGCTCAACAATGAAGGCGGTGATGCCCTTGTAGCCGGCCGCCTTGTCCACGGTGGCGAGGACGAGAAAGCTGTCG
>JAOUHE010000053.1 GCA_029865285.1 Chloroflexota bacterium | reverse complement strand
GTCACTTGCGGCGGTCCCACCACCAGAGCAGCAACGCTACGACCCCTGCCGTCGATGCTGCGGCGAGCGGCGCGACCCACGCCTCGCACGGCACGTGGTACCAGAACATCCCGTAGCAAGTCGGTGGGTCGGTCGTGACTACGCCGCCCCACTCAAAGAGGGCCGCGAATACGACCAGCCCTGCGCCGACCGCAAGAGCGACCTTTGTACGGGTGCTCATGCCCTGCCGCCTAGCCGTCTGCTCCATCGGTGTCACTCGGGTGGCATGCCTAGCCGCGAAGCAAGGCCGCCGCACTCGCAGCCGCAGCGCCCCCCACGATGGCCAGCATCCGCCATGCCGTCACCGCAACGCCGAGGTACTCGGTTTCGGCCATCGGCTCAGGGCGAGTGCAGCCGCACAGGGCTTCTGCCCACGCCAGAAGGACGAGCGCCGCCACGGCAATGCCAACCCATCCCACCGCCACTCCGACCGCGACGATGCCCAGCCTGCCGGACCCTGACCAGCGATCAGCCCAGGCAGCCACCAGGCCTGCGGCACCGAGAATCAGGAAGATCGGCACAAAGCCGTCGTCGCCATGGGCAGCCGACACCGCAGCGGCAGCAAGCGCCGCCCCAGCCGCTGCGAGCCATAACGATGTTCGGATCAACGCCCTGCTCATGCGCTCGGTCCTCTTTGCTCTCAGTGCATTGTCAGGCCGTGCGGGCAATTTCGCGAATGACGTTCGGCACTTGACCTGGATGGCGACCGGTCAACCTCCTTACCCATTGCGGTTGGGGAACCGACTTCGCCATTTTCGGCTGCTACAAGCCGAAAGGGCACACCGACCCTCACACTTCGGCTGCAGGCTTTCCGCCGGGACTCACTCACTCAGAGCAGGAGGACTAAAAGGCGCGCATGAAAGGGCGGATCATCGGTCTTCTCGCCGGACTCGTTGTGCTTGTGCTTCTGTTTCCCGGGAGCGGAAACAGCGCGCAGCCCCCGACCTGCTACTCGATGTTTGGCTACGTCGTGCCGTGCGACGCATGGGTCTCGTGGGCCGCCGCAGCAGCGACTGCTGGGCTCGTCAGCTTGGGCCTTTGGATGAATGTCCGCCGCCGACAGTGAATCGGGGGGGGGCTCAAGGGACCGGAAAGCGCGCCAAGACCAGAGGCAGTGGCACTCGGCGTGCGGTCAATGCAGATGGTGCCCCCAACCGGATTCGAACCGGTGATCTCCACCTTGAAAGGGTGGCGTCCTAGGCCTCTAGACGATGGGGGCGCGCAACACGATCGCTGACCGGCGCATCGTAACAAGGTGCCGCCGCCGCGACCGTCGCCGCCGCGACCGCGACGCAGGGGCTACAGGTAGAAGAGGATGATCAGGACCGCCGCCCCGGCCAATGCCACCGCGGCGAGCAGGATCATCACGCCGCCGCCCACCGCGATCGCAAGCGCGAGGCCGGGGCCCCGGCTGCGATAGGCCCGCTGCGACCAGATCCACCCCTGCGCGAAGAGGAAGACGCCGACCCCGACGGCGATCAGCGAGCTTCCCAGCATCGCCAACACCGACAGCCCCGAGTCGTCGCCCGCGAATGCCAGCGCCGACAGGGCAGCTGCGATCAGCAGCGCGACCAGCCCGATCACGACGTTGCGCGCGAACGGATGCATCAGAAGTCCGAGTAGCGCTCTTCGCGCCACGGGTCGGCCGAGTTGGAGTAGCCGTTGCGCTCCCAGAAGCCGGGCCGATCCTCGGCGCTGAACTCGACGCCGCGCAGCCACTTGGCGCTCTTCCAGAAGTATCGGCCGGGGACGATCGCCCGCAGCGGATAGCCGTGCTCCGCCTCGAGCGGCTTCCCATCGAAGTCCCAGGCGAGCAGGGCGCCCGGATCAAGCGCGATCTCGAGAGGCACATTGCTGGTGTAGCCGTACTCGGCGTGGAAGATGACGAAGCGCACGCCGGGACGCGGCTGCGCCACCTCGGCGATGTGTGTCATCGACACGCCCTTCCAGGTGGTGCCGAGCTTCGACCAGCGGGTGACGCAGTGGATGTCGAGCGTCATCTCGCTGACCGGCAGCGCCCGGAACTCGGTCCAGTTCAGGGTGAACGGTGTCTCCACGTCGCCGAAGACCCGGAAGTCCCAGCGCGAGAGGTCCGGGTATTCGGGGACGCGCCCGAAATGCAGGACCGGGAACTTCTCGGTGAGCACCTGGCCCGGCGGAATGCGCTTGGCGACCTCCGGATCGGTCACCGGCTTCTGCCACTTGAACATGTGCGAAGCGTGCATGGACCGATGAGGCCCGTCAAGGAGTGGGTCATCCTCCGGCCGCCGCAAGAACCTGGTCGAGGGTCTCGACGATCAGGTCGGCCTCTTCGTGCGTCGCACACAGCGGCGGACGGATCTTCAGCACGTTGCCCTGGCGGCCCGTGGTGCCGATCAGGACGCCGCGCTCGCGCATCTCGTCGCGCACACGTGTCGCAAGGTCGCCGGCCGGCTCGCGCGTTGCGCGGTCGACCGTGAGTTCGACGCCGGTCATCAGGCCGCGACCCCTGATGTCCCCGATGGCTCGATGGCGCGCGGCAAGTTCGGCAAGCGAAGCCCGCAGCCGCTCTCCGACCTCCTGTGAGTTCTCGAGAAGGCGCTCCTCCTCCAGCACGTCCAGCACGGCGAGACCCGCCGCGCAGGCCACCGGGTTGCCGCCGAACGTGCTGAAGAACTCGGTTTCGGCCGCGAATCGGTCGACGATGTCGGCGCGGGTGATGACCGCGGCGATCGGATGACCGTTGCCCATCGGCTTACCCAGCGTGACGATGTCGGGGGTGACGCCCCAGGCCGAGAAGCTCCACAGCCCATCGCCTCCTCGCCCGTGACCGGCCTGCACCTCGTCGGCCACCAGCAGCGCCCCGGCGGCGCGGGCACGGGCCAGCATCGGCGCCAGGTGCAAGGGACCCGGGGCGAAGATCCCGTCCGAGGTGAAGAGCGTGTCGAGGTAGAGCGCCGCCGGCCGATGGCCTCGCTCCGCCAGGCGCGCGACGGCTCCGTCGAGCTCGGCAGCGGCTCGTGCCCCGGGGTCCGGGAGGTCGCGGTAGATGCCCCTGTAGGCGTCCGGTGGCGGGAAAGTCTCCACGTGCGCCGGCTGCTCGCCGCGCGGCCACTCCGACGGGGAGAGATCGGCGATGGCGGCGCTGACGCCGTGGTAGGCCCAGTCGCTGACGATGCCGCCTGTCGCGCCGCTCACGATCGTCGCGAGCCGCCAGGCGAGGTCGGTCGCCTCGCTGCCCGAGTTGACGAACATGACCGTGTCGAGCCCCTCGGGCATGGTCGCAACCAGCCGCTCGGCCAGCTCGATCGCCGCCTCGTGCAGGTACCGGGTGTTCGTGTTCAGCGTGGCCGCCTGGCGAGCGATCGCCTCGACGACCCGAGGGTGCGAGTGGCCCACCACGGGCACGTTGTTGTACGCATCGAGGTAGCCCCGGCCATCGGTGTCGAACAGCCAGCTTCGCTCGCCGCGGACCAGGTGCAGCGGCCGTCGGTAGGTGAGCGGTGAGAGGGCGCTGCCCAGGACGCGGCTCCGGCGCTCGATCAGCTCCGCGGTGCCGGCGGCTGACCATCCCGGAACGAACGGTCCGCCCGGACGCGCCGCTGTCGCGAGCCGCCGCCCTGCCTCGTCAACGCCAACCGCCTCCAGTTGTTCGAGCAGCCGCCAGGCCGGATCGGTCCAGCCGGTGATGTAGGCGTTGTCGGGGTACTGCCGCGTCCGCCAGACCGAGATGAGAATCGTCTGGACCATGCGCGCGGAGAGCAGGTCGCCCAGGAGGTCCGCCTCGATCTGCTCGAGCGGCGTCACGGAGGTGTATCCGCGCAGGAAGGCCTCCGCGACCTCGAAGATATCCTCGCGGCCGCGCAGCAGTGACTGGAGCGTGGCGGAGATGTCCGCGACCAGAGCGGTGTGCGCCATGTCGCCGAAGTCGATGATGCCGGTCACGCGGCCGGATTGGTCGAGGAGCAGGTTGTCGAGCGTGGCGTCGTCGTGGATGACCTGTGCCCGCAGTGTCGCGTAGACCGGCTGGAGCCGCTCGTCGTAACGGTGCAGGGCCCGCCCCAGGAGTGCGCGGCGTTCCGGCTCATCGACCAGCGCGTGATGCTCCCGCATGGCGGGGATGTGTTTGAGATCCCACCAGATGGTGCGACCGGCGGCGGGATGGAAGAAGCCGCGCAGCGCCCGACCCAGCCGCGCCACCGTGACGCCGATCCCCTCGATCGACCGTTCATCGAGCTCGGTCGCATCAGCATTGCGCCCCCGCAGAGCCGGCAGCAGGCGAACCCGGTGCGCGACGCCGTTGGCCCCACTGATCAGGCCGATCGGCCCGCCAGCGAGTGTTGGGCGCGCAACCGGGACAGGGAGCGACGGGTCTATGCGCGCCACGTGCTCTACCGCCGCCACTTCCATCTCGATCACTTCCGGCTCCTCGCCGGCGTTGGAAACCTTCAGCACCCAGCCCGGCGCGGCCGGATCGGCGGGATCGGTGATGCGGAAGTTCTGGTCGCGCTCGCTGACCAGCGGACTGGCGCCGCCTCTGATGCCGAACGTGGTCCGAACGATCTCCTCTGCCTCTGCGGAGGTGAGGCTCGGCGGGTCGATACCCAGGACGCCGGCGGTCTGCATGAGGCCGATGCTACACGCCGGTAGACTCCGGGGACGATGGTCCGCTCCGAACCCTTTGCCGAGTTCGCGCGCGTCGCCGATGAGGTTGCATCGACGAGTTCCAAGCTGGCCAAACGCGACGCGCTTGCGGGCTACCTGCGCTCACTGCGACCGGATGACCTGCAGGCGGCGGTGACCTTCTTCGCCGGACGCCCGCTGCCCGGCGCAGCCGATCGCCTCGGTCTGGGCTGGGTCCAGCAGTCGCAGTCACTGGGTGCCGCCGCACGGGCCGAGCCCGAGGCGCTGCGCGCCGCCTACCTGCGCCACTCCGATTTCGGCGACGCGGCCGCCGAACTGTTGGCCGCCGCCACTCCGGGGGAACCGCGCCTGACGCTTGCCGCGGTCCGCGATGCGTTCCGGGCCATGAGCGAGACCTCCTCCACCGAGGCCCGCGTGGCAGAGATGACGCGGCTTCTCGAACGCGCGTCGGCCGAGGAGGCGCGGCACGTCGCACGCATCGCGGCGCGCGAGCTGCGCATCGGCCTTCGGGAGGGCCTGCTGGAGGAGGCGATCGCCGCTGCCTTTGAGCGTCCGCTCGATGCCGTGCGCCGTGCGCACATGCTGCTCGGCGAGCCCGGAGAGGCGGCCGCGCTGGCCAGGGACGACCGGCTCGCCGATGCCGCCCTGCACCTCGGCCGGCCGATCCGCTTCATGCTCGCCACGCCGGTGGCCGACGCCGATGAGGTGATGCGCCGGGTGGGCGACGAGGCGTGGATCGAGGACAAGTACGACGGGATCCGCGCCCAGCTGCACCTTGTCGCGGGTGAGAAGCCGCGCCTCTTCTCGCGCGACCTCAACGAGATCACCGCCTCGTTCCCGGAGGTCGCACAGGTGGCCGCAGGTCTGGCGCATAGCGCTGTCATTGACGGGGAGCTGGTCCCGTATCGGTCCGGATCGGTGCTCGATTTCGCGAGCCTGCAGACCCGCCTTGGCCGGGTGGCGCCGAGCCCCGAGCTGATCGCGGAGGTTCCGGTCGTGCTGGTCGCGTTCGACCTCCTCCATCTCGACGGTCGCGACCTCCTCGAGGTGCCGCTTCGCGAGCGTCGCGCGGCGCTCGAGGCGCTCGGTCTGCCCCTGCTGACCGAAGGCCGGTTCCTCCTCTCGCATCTCGCAGCGGCCCGGTCAGCCGAGGAGGTGGAGCGCCACTTCGACGATGCCCGTGAGCGCCGCAATGAGGGGCTCATGGTCAAGGACCCCGATTCGGTCTACCAGCCGGGGCGCCGGGGACTCGGCTGGCTGAAGATGAAGAAGGCACTGGCCACGCTCGACTGCGTGGTGGTGGGGGTCGAGTGGGGCCACGGCAAGCGGCGCGGCGTCCTCTCCGACTACACCTTCGCGGTCCGCTCGCCCGACGACGAGTCACTGCGCACCATCGGCAAGGCGTACACCGGGCTGACCGATGCCGAGATCGCGACCATGACGGAGCGCTTCAAGGCCACGACGCTGCGCGATTACGGACGCTACCGGACCGTCGTCCCCGAGGTCGTGGTGGAGATCGCCTTCGACCGGATCATGCGTTCGGGGCGGCACGACTCCGGGTTCGCCATGCGCTTCCCCCGCATCGTGCGGATCCGCGACGACAAGACGCCGGCCGATATCGACGACCTGGCCACCGTCGAGAACCTCTTCGCCGCGCAGGCGAGCGGTCGCATCCTCCTGGCCCGTGGGCCGGGCGGCGACATGGAGCGCATCACCGCCACCGGTGCGACGGATGCGGAGTAGAAACCGACCGCGCTATTACCCATGGTGCTGTGCCCGTGCGATTTCGGTCATTCGAGCCTGAAACCGCGTCGATCCAGCACCCATGGGGCCAATCCGGATCCGAAACCGGTGCGCACGGGGTGAATCGGCTCGGAAATAGCACCATGCGTGGTATCCGGCAGGTCACCGGGCGGGACGCCGCTGGTAGCATCGGTCCATGAATGCGTTTGCCACCGATCCGTTCACCGTCTCGGCTACCCACTCGGTTGCGGTCGACATCTACACCTCCGCCTACCGGATCTCGGGCAAGACGGTGACCCGCTTCGCGCGTGTCGCTGACATCGTCAACCAGATCGCCTCGACGCACCTGGTGATCGACGAAGCCACGGTGAGCGAGTACGCCGACGCCAGCGCCACCCTCGGAGCGCAACAGGTGCTGGTGACCGTGGACGAGATCCTCTTCCTCATGGCCGCCGATACCGAAAGCGCCGCTCGGCCGGAGATGCGCATCCAGAAGCGCGCGGTTCGGGCGCAGCTCGGGTTGCCGCCATTTCGCCTGACCGGATCGGTGCACGTGCCGCAGGGGAGCCGTCCGGCCGATGGGCTGCTCAACGTTGTCGAACGCTTCATGCCGATGACCGAGGTGACGATCAGCTCCAGCGTCTACCCCGAGCTGGGGCGGACCACGGCGGCCGTCGCGCTTCAGCGGCAGCTGGCGCACGTGCTGTTGGTGACCGACGACGAGCGGCCCGACCAGCTGCTGGCCGATGTGCTCGATGCCGCGACGGCTGAGCGCTGGCTGAAGCCGCGGGAGAGCGACGAAGCGGGCTGACCCGCTACGCGTTCTGGGTCGTGGGCGCCGGTGACGGGCTTCGCGACTCGGCTTCGCCCGCCTCGAGGACCGCTTCGACGAAGCGTCCGATGCGCTGCGGATCCATCCGCTGCACGCGCCCGATCAGCTGGGCAAACCATGGGGCGTTGTCGGTGGTGACGACTTCCAGGTCGGGCTCCTCGAGGGCGACCCGGGAGTGCGGCCTCGGGAAGGCGATCGCGCCGGCCACGGGCAGTGGCGCCTCCGGGAGCGCCGTACCTGCCCAGCGGGTCACCGCCTGCACCACGGTCCGGGCGTCGAACGACGGGTTGGTGATACATGGCACCCATCCGGCGCGGGTCCGCGTGTCGTATTCCCATCCGCGGCCTCGCACCCGGTACCTGCCGTGCCACCGGCGCGCGATCACGGCGCGCACACCCGGCGGACCCACCAGCAGGGCGGCCAGATCATCGGGAACTCCGGGCAGCCGCGGGGACACGATCAGGACGTAGCTGTCGTCAAACGCTGGAGCCAGCAGACGTACCAGGTCATCGCCGCGCTCCTCGGTTCTCCGTCTGCCCGCCGAGAATGCGCGCAGCGCGATGGCGCAGCCGACGCCCAGACCGAGTGCAGACGACAGCGCGAGCAGCGCGATCGGGGCCGAGCGCGACGTCGGGATGACGGACATGAGCGCGAGGGCGGCGCAGCCGACGATGAGCATCAAGAGCGCCAGGGTCACCGTGCTCCGGGCGGCGCCCCGCCGGTCCATGGGCCGAATCAGACGCATCGTGCTCCTCCTGCTACATTCGTCGCATGCCAGAAACCACTTCCGTTCTCGCGACCTTTGGTGATCCGGTCGAGGGGACGCGCGTCGACGCCGCCACCGCGTCGGGTTTCACGATCACGCTCGACTCTGCCGCCGCCGGCACGTCGCGGGGCGGGCCGAGCCCCACCGAGTCGGTCCTCGCGGCGCTCGCCGGCTGCACGTCGATGGACGTGGCCAGCATCCTGCGCAAGAAGCGGCAGCGTGCGACGAGCTACCAGATCGCCGTCTCCGGCGAACGGTCCGACGAGCATCCCCGGGTCTACACCCGGATCGTGGTCGAGCATCGCGTGGCGGGCGACGTTGAGCCAGAGGCGCTGCGCCGATCGATCGAGCTGTCGGCGACCAGCTACTGCCCGGTCAGCGCCATGCTGTCGCGGGGCATGACGGTCGAACATCGGTATCGGCTGCTGCGTGAAGGGCGCGACGATGTCACGGCCCTGGTGGTCACCACCGGCCCACAGGGTTCGCAGCTCCCCTGACGCCATCACCCGGCGAGTGTCGCCGCGGCGGGGTTACGGCAGCAATGGCGGGATGGTCCTGCGGGCCCGGCGTCCTTTCGCCGAAATCGGGTCGCTTGCACGCTCGGTGTACCCTTCCCGGCCATGGCACGCTCAATGTGGCGCGGGGCGATCCAGTTCGGGCTGGTCACGATCCCGGTCAAGCTCTACCTCGCGACCGAGAGCACCTCGATCGGTTTCAACATGCTGCATGCCGACTGCCTGAATCGGATCCAGATGAAGATCTACTGCCCGCACCACGACGCGGTGGTACCCCGCTCCGACACCGTCCGCGGGTACGAATGGAGCAAGGGCCGCTACGTGGTGATGACCGATGCGGAGATGGACGCCGTCCCGCTCAAGACGGTGCGCGCCATCGAGATCGAGATGTTCGTTGATGCGAAGCGCGAGGCCCACGAGGCACAGTTCGTCAAGCAGGCCTACTACCTGGAGCCCGATCCGATGGGTGCCAAGGCCTTCGAACTGCTCCGCCAGGTCCTCGCCGATCAGGGCAAGACGGCCATCTGCAAGATCGTGCTGAAGGATCGTGAGCAGCTCGCCGCCCTGAACCCGTTCGACACCACGATGCTGCTGACCACCCTCCACTGGCCGGACGAGGTCCGCTCGCACACCGAGCTGAACCTTCCAACTGCCGGGATCACGGTGAAGCCCGCCGAGCGAGCCATGGCCGAGCAGTTGATCGCGTCGATGACCGGCGAATTCTCACCGGCCGACTACCGTGACGACTATCGGGCCGCACTGATGTCGGTGATCGAAGCCAAGGTGGGCGGCGAGGAGCCGGTGCCCGCCCAGCGTGTCGAGCCGACCAAGATCGGCGACCTGATGGCCGCCCTGGAGGCCAGCGTGGCAGCCGCCCGCGAGGCGCGACGAAGTGCGGCTGCCGAGTCGGCCGGCGACGCAGCGGTGACGCCGTCCTCCGACACCGCCGACGCCGACCAGCGGCCGGCGCGCCGCCGCCGGTCCGCCTAGCACCGCGCTGTGCCTGCCGAGCAGCTGCCGCTGCCGGTTGCGCCTCGTGCGCCGACCCGAGACACCCCCGCGCGCCGTCTTCCGACCCGCCTCTCGCCGATGCAGCCGACCGAGGTGGCCGGACCGTTCGACGACCAGGACTACCTCTTCGAGGCGTGGTGGCCCGGCACCCGGGCGATCGCTTCGTGCGAGCGCGGCGTTCTGCGGCTGCAGGTTGCCGGCCTGGCCGATGCCGAGGCGGCGTTCCCCGAGCTCGCCACCCTCCCCTCGCAGCTGGCCGAGGACGCCACGATGCTCGACGGGACGCTCCTGATCCTCGACGCCGACGGCCGCCCCGACGCCGATCTGCTGCGACAGCGGCTGGCCGGCCTCGGTCGACCCGGCCGCCCCGCGTATGTCGCGAGCGACCTGCTGTGGGCCGGCGGGCAGTCGGTGCGACTCAACGCCTTCCACGTGCGCCGGGCATGGCTCGAAACGATCCTGGAGCCCGGCGATCGCGCAACCGTTGGGCGCGGCTACCGCGGCGACGGCACGCTGCTGGCCGAGGCGCTCGCCTCGCTGGGGGTTGACGGCCTCTCCGCGCGGCAGCTTGGCGCCCGGTACCGATCCGGGCCTGCCGGCGACGCCTGGCTGCGCGCCCCGATCACCCCCGCCGAGCCGCGTTCGCGTCCCACGCTGGCGCTCATCCTGCGGCTGCCGCTCGGCGACTAGCGTCCGGGTAAGTCAGGAGCTGGCGTCGCGCTCCCCAAGCATCGTGAGGGCATGCTCGAGCTTGGTGTGCGGGTCGGGCCAGAGCCCGACTACGGCGGCAAGCGCCGCGTCAAGCTCCGCAACCAGGCGAGGGTCGGGCATCTCGTCCGCGCGGAGCTCCAGTTCCACCATGAGCAGCGCTCCGCGGGCGGCGCCGTCGTGGAGCACCGTGACCTCGTCGAGCGACATCAGTCCAATCCGTTTGCCGGCCGCCACAACGTCCCGCTCGGTCCGGCGCTGTACCAGGCTGAATCGCTCGACCAGGCCCAACTGCGAAGCCGACGGCCCGCCGCCCAGGACCAGGAGCAGATCGCGCGCGGGCGACGGAGGCCACGTGCCGGCGTCCGTCCCGGGGCCCGCGGGCCCCTCGACCTCGGGTCGGCGGTGGAGCGCATCGCCCGGGTCGTGGCGCGGGTCCCTT
>JAOUHE010000052.1 GCA_029865285.1 Chloroflexota bacterium | reverse complement strand
ATGACCCGTACTCACGGGTCGTCTTCCACCTCGCCGACGGGCGTCAGCTGCGATTCCGCGACGTGCGCAAGTTCGGCCGGATCGGGCTCTGGGAGGGGGGCGGCCTGCGCAGCGGCACCGCCGCACCACGTGCCGGCGCGCGGGCAATTCGCGAGTCACGCGACCCGTACCGGGTCGGCGACGTGTTCGCGCGGCACGGACCGGAGCCACTCGCCCGGTCGTTCACCGCCGGCCGATTCGGGGCACGCCTGCGCCGGCGCACCGGTCGCCTGAAGAGCCTGCTGCTCGACCAGTCATTCGTTGCGGGGGTGGGCAACATCTACGCCGACGAGGCGCTCTGGCGGGCACGCCTCCATCCGCTGCGCACCGCGGACAGCCTGTCCGAGACGGAGGTGCGACGACTCCATCGGGCCGTCCGTGCCGTTCTCCGCCAGGGGATCGCGAACCGTGGATCGAGCATCTCCGACTACGTCGGCGCCGACGGAGAACCGGGCGACAACGCCGAGCAACTGGCGGTCTATCGTCGGACCGGCGAGCCCTGCCTGCGCTGCGGTCGCGAGATCAGGCGAATCGTGATCGGTCAGCGGAGCACGCATTTCTGTCCACGCTGCCAGCGAGAGCCGCTCGCTGCCGGGAAGGCGTTGTCATGAAGGTGATCGGCCTGACCGGCAACATCGGCTGTGGCAAGAGCACCGTCAGCGGCATGCTCCGCGACCTGGGCGTGGCCACCATCGACGCCGATGCGGTGGCGCGGCAAGTGCGCCAGACCGATGCCGGCGTTCGACGCGCCATCGAGCGGCGCTTCGGCACCGTTGAGCCCGCCGGGCTCGCCGCGATCGTCTTCACGGATCGAGACGCCCTGGCCGATCTCGAGGCGATCATCCATCCGCCGGTACGCGGTGAGATCCGGGCCAGGCTGGCCGAGCTCGGCGAGGCGGGCGCCGAGGTGGCCTGCATCGAGATGATCAAGCTGCTCGAATCGCCGCTCCTCGATCGGTGCGACGAGACGTGGGTCGTGCGCTGCGACCTCGACGACGCGCTGGCGCGCCTCGCTGCCCGCGGACTGGATGCGGACGCCGTCCGTGCCCGGCTCGCCAACCAGACGAGCCAGGATTCGAAGATCGCGGCTGCAGACGTGGTGATCGACGGGTCGGCCACGCTCGCCGAGACGTGGCGGCAGGTGCAGCAGGCCCTTACCGCGCTGCTTGCGCGGGACGAGGGCTGAGGTCCGGACCGTCGGCTACGGGGCGGGACTCTCGAAGACGGGCGGCCGTGGAACCGGGAAGTCAAACTCGCCGAGCAGCGTGTCGATGGTCGATCCATCGGTACGTGCCGTCCGCCCGTCCTCCTCTGGCCGCAACACCATCGTGAACTGGCCACCGGCAGCAGTCAGCTCGGCGATCTTCTCGGCCGTGGCCAGGTCCGCGCGCAGGATGTAGATCGGCCCGTTGCGCGACAGGATGCTCAGCATCTGCAGCGTCACCTTGGTCGATGGACCGGGGATGAACTCGACCGTCGTCACCGCGGCCTCCTCGGCGGTCTGCCCGATCTCCGGGTTGATCGCCATCGTCACGATCAGGTCCACCCGCTGGCCGGCCACCAGGGTTCCGGCCACCGCGCGCTCGTCGGGGACGCTCACGCTCACCGCGCGGAGGTCCGGGCCGTTCGGGTCGTATTCCTGCCCCGGCTCCAGAATCGAGAAGGTCTGCCCTGAAACGTTCGAGGCGAGCATGGTACGGGTGAGCATCTGCCCGGTCGAAACCGGGACGCCGGTGAGGCGGCCGAGGACCTCATCGATGCGCGTGAAGGCAGCGTCGTTGGTCGGGTCGGCCGGGACGCTGCGCGTGGCGACGTCACCCTCCTCGATCGGCTTGCGTGCCGGAATCTCGCGCACGGCGACCACGACCTGCCGCATCACCGTCGGACCCTGGGCGGAGAGGGTGCCGAAGCGCAGCGCCGCGAAGACGAGCCCTCCAACGATCACCGCTACTACGAGGCCCACGCCGATGTAGAGCTTTGATCGCCTGTTGTGCCTGTCGGAGTATTCCAATTCCACGGCGGAGGTCTCCTTCGCTCAGTTCCAGGGAATGAGCCGTGCGCGCTGGGCGCGGCGCAGGGCCTGGTCGTTGGCGTCGGCGTACACGCCGCTCACTGCCCGACCCGAAATCTCGTTCGCGTTGATATCGGTCACTTCGAAGACCGCGAAACCGATGACGTCCACGTAGCTGCCGGAACTGGAGGTGGTCGCCACGGTGAAGCTGATCGGCTGAAGGTGGGTCACCGGCTGTCCGTCGCCGTTGGTGCCCGTGCCGCGGATGTCGAATCGATAGCAGCCGGGCGCCAGTCCCACGGAGCTGACGGTCAGCGTCGACAGCGCGCCTGATCCGCTGGAGGTGGGGGTCACGTTGCCGGCGCTGAAGGTGATCTGCCCGGCACCGATCGTCGCCGGCGCGAGGGCGCAATCGGTGAAGCTGCCAGGGTCAAAGGTGAGCGCGACGGCACTACCGGCCGCGCCCCACTTGGTGGAGCTGGCGTTCGTGGTGGAGACGTAGATCGGCAGGCTGATCGACCCGCCCAGGGTCGCGATCGCGCCGCTGGTGGTGGAGTTGGCGAAGCTGAAATCGCGCGCGGCCCCGCCGACCTTGACCGGGACCGGGAAGCGGCGGGTCTGGAAGTACGGGTTTCCCGAGTGGCCCTCCAGCCAGACGGTGTAGATCCCGGCCGCAACGGCGTTGGTCTGGATCCCGCTCATGCCGACGGTGGTGCCGCTTTTGGCGGGGATGAAGACGTCGGTCGACCAGGTCGGCTGGTTCATCTTGCCGCCGGCCGGTGGCGTGACCGGCGGGGTCGGGACGATGTCATGGGTCGGGTATCCGGCCGCCACCGCGTTTGCGTCGCCGTGCAGGTGCAGTGTCACCGTGCTGTTGAAGGCGTCGTTGCGCGAGACGCTGAAGTTTGGCCCGTTCAGCGGAGATGAGGTCGTGGACGGGACGCTGATCGCCGATGGCGGGCTGATGGCGAAGTCGGGGATCTGCATGACCGTCCCGTTGTAGAGGGCGAGCATGATCCGGTCGCCCACGGCGAACACGTCCTCGAAGTTGCCGACCACCATGGCGGTGTCGTTGCCCAACAGGGCGGCCACCTGGTCGTTCGGATCGGCCGGCTGCACCACCGAGGGAAACATCGGCCCCGGATAGCCGGTGAGCAGGTAGGTGCCCTCGCGATCCTTGAGCGTGTTCTCGGTGATGCCTGCCTGGACACCGTTGTAGTAGACCCGGGATGTGGTGGTCTGGAAGTTGCGAACGTCGAGCGCCACGAAGCCCCGGAACGATGCGTCGTTGGCCGCCTTGCTGCTTGGCCCATACAGGGCCAAGGCCGGTCCCGGCGCCCCTTCGCTGGCGGGCGTCCGGCCGTCGTACCCGAGCACGCTGAAAGCGTCCAGCCCGCCATTGCCGCTCGTGGCGGCCGTGGCGACGAAGTCCACGAAGCCGCCTCCGGGTCCCGGGGCGTTCGCGTAGCGACGAGCGACGATCGGGATGGCCGGCCCGCCCTGCAGTTGACAGCGTGCCCGGCCGCCGGTGTCGAGCGTGGGGACGCCCACCACCCGGGCCAGCGCCGTATCGATGGTCGACGCGATGGAGATGCGTACGCTGGTCGACGAGACGATGATTCCGGAGACCAGGAAGGCGGGGTCACCGGCGTGCCCGTCGGCGTAGATGCGGGCGTTGTCGGGCGCGATCGTCGCGACGCTGCCAGCCGGCGACCCAACGAGGTTCACCTGCGCGATGGTCCGCGCGACCGCTGCGGCGGCGTTATCGGTCTCCCCGTCGATGAGCGCTCGACAGGCGCCAAGGGCCGCGGCGTCAGCGGCCGTCTGGACGTGCCGCTGCTCGGCGTTCTGCCGCCCGAAATCGATTGCGATACCGGCGAACGCAAGCAGCACGACGATGACCAGGGCGACAAGCACCAGCACCTGGCCGCGGGGCGTGCGGGGCATCAGTTGACGACCATCGTGGCGGTCACGCGCTGCGCAAAACGGCCGTTCCCGTCAATGGACAGGACGCTGCCGATCAGCGGAACAACGATGTCGGAGTGGTAGACGAGCTCAACCCGGACGAGGCACCCCTCGCGTGTGTCGGGTGCACAGGTCGTGGTGAGATCCCCGCCGTCGGGGCATGGATCGTCGGGGTCGGCCATGGACGCGCAGTACGAGACGGTCACGTCGCCATTGACCTGCGTATCGCCGACCGGGGTGGGACAGGATCCGCCGCTCAGGGTGGCCGTGAAATGGGGCGTTGAGACCGCGAGCATCCCGAAGGCGTTCGTGGCGGCCTCCACGATTGCCCCGCAGCGCGCCGCATCATTCCAGGCCTTCGTGTGGCTTCGGTCGTAGACGTGGATCGTCCCGGCTCGGGCGCCCTCGCGGGCAGCATTGGTGAGCGTCACGTTCGCGCCAAACAGGAGGCCAAACTGGATGACGCCGACGAGGATCAGCAGGACCGGCAGGAGCACGAAGGCGAACTCGACGAGCGCCTGGCCGCGAATTGCGGGCGCGGGCGGCGGCTCGGCCGTCGAAGCGGCCGTAGGCATTTGCAGCTGACGCGGTGTTGCCCCGGACATCGGTACGGTCCAGCCTAGGAAGGAGCCGTACCGTCGGATATAGGCCGGTCGACTAGTCCCCGATCGGTACCGATGGGGGTTTCGCTAGAATCGATGGGTCCCTCCGTTCCTCATCGAGGTCAGCCCCACTCCCATGCCCGATCTCGTCGCGCACGCCCCGTTCGAGCCGACCGGCGACCAACCGCAGGCGATCGAGGCGCTGGTCCGCGGCGTACAAGAGGGACTGCGCCACCAGGTCCTGCTGGGCGCGACCGGGACCGGCAAGACCTTCACCGCGGCCAAGGTGATCGAGGCGGTCGGCAAGCCGACGCTGGTGATGGCCCACAACAAGACGCTCGCCGCGCAGCTCTACCAGGAGTTCCGTGAGTTCTTCCCCGACAATGCGGTCGAGTACTTCGTGAGCTATTACGACTACTTCCAGCCCGAGGCGTACCTGCCGCGATCCGATACGTACATCGAGAAGGACTCGTCGCGGAACGACGAGATCGACCGGCTCCGCCACAACGCGACGCGCGCCCTGTTCGAGCGCCGCGACGTGATCATCGTGGCGTCGGTCTCATGCATCTACGGCCTCGGCGCTCCGATCGACTACGGCGCAACGGTGATCAACCTCAAGGTCGGCGGGCACTACCGTCGCGACGGGATCCTGCGACACCTTGTCGATCTGCAGTACCAGCGCAACGACACCGCGATGGCGCGCTCCCGGTTCCGTGTGCGCGGCGACGTCCTGGAGGTCCAGCCGCCGCACGGCGAGTACCTGGTGCGGGTCGATCTGTTCGGTGACGAGGTCGAGCGGATCGTGGAGGTCGATGCCCTCACCGGCGAGGTGCTGGCTGAGCGGCGCGAGGTGAACTTCTACCCGGCCAGCCACTACGTCACGCCCCGCGACAAGCTGCTGGCGGCCGCTGCCGACATCGAGGTCGAGATGGGGGAGCGGGTCGGCTGGCTCTCCGCACAGGGACGCGAGCTTGAGGCGGCGCGCCTGCGCCAGCGGACCGAGTTCGACCTGGAGATGATGCGCGAAGTCGGGTACTGCTCCGGAATCGAGAACTACTCGCGGCACCTGGCTCGCCGCGAGGCGGGGAGCCGGCCATGGACCCTGATCGACTATTTCCCGACCGACTTCCTGCTGATCGTGGACGAGAGCCACATGAGCGTCCCGCAGGTGCATGGCATGTACAAGAACGATCGGACCCGCAAGGAGATCCTGGTCGATTTCGGATTCCGCCTGCCGTCCGCCCTGGACAACCGGCCACTCACGTTCGAGGAGTGGGAGGATCACCTCAACCAGGTGATCTACATGAGCGCCACGCCGGGGCCGTACGAGACCGAGCGGGCGCAGCGCGTCGCCGAGCAATTCATCCGCCCAACCGGCGTGGTAGATCCGCAGATCAGTGTCCGGCCGACGGCAGGGCAGATCGACGACCTGATCGCCGAGATTCGCGAGACGGTGAACCGGGGAGAGCGCGTCCTGGTCACCACCCTCACCAAGAAGATGGCCGAGGATCTGGCCGACTACCTCGCCGAGCTCGGGATCAAGGTGCAGTGGCTGCACAGCGAGGTGGACACGCTGGAGCGGGTCGAGATCCTGCGCGACCTGCGCCTCGGGGTGTACGACGTGCTCGTTGGGATCAACCTGCTGCGCGAGGGGCTCGACCTCCCCGAGGTGACCCTGGTGGCCATCCTGGACGCCGACAAGGAGGGCTTCCTGCGCTCGGGCGGCTCGCTCATCCAGGTGATCGGCCGCGCGGCGCGCAACATCGGCGGGCGGGTGGTCATGTACGCCGACCGCGTGACCGACTCCATGCGAGCAGCCATGGATGAGACCGATCGGCGTCGTGCCCGACAGGTCGCCTACAACACCGAGCACGGCATCGTCCCGGAGACGATCATCAAGGCGATCCGCGACGTCCACCAGGGACTGCGCAAGATCGCCGAGGAGCGCGCCGAACTGCAGGTCGATGGCCGCGAGCCGGAGGAGCTGGCCCGCATGATGGGGCGCCTCGAGGCGCAGATGAAGGAGGCGGCGCGGAACCTCGAGTTCGAGCGGGCCGCCGCCCTCCGGGACGAGATCCTGCAACTTCGCCGCCTCCGCGACGAGTTGGCCGCCGAGCCGGGCACCATCCCTGCCGACGTGTATGCGGACGCCGCGCAGGTTGGCGACTCGGGTGGCCAGGGTCGTAGTCGTTCGCGCGAGGTCTTCAGCACCGCGGCCCGGCCGAACATCATCGCTGCAGGCAGCCGACGACGGCCGCCTCGCCGCCGGCGACCCTGAGGCTCGGCGAATGGCCGGAACCATGCCCCACGCGATCTTCGTCGAGACCGGCCTCGACGGAGGGGCGACGGTTGCCGCCTACGCGGCCGAAATGCCAGGCTGTGCCGTCTTCGCACCGACCGACGAGGAGGCGACCGCGGGCATGCCCCGTCGCGTCGAGTGGTTCACCGCATGGCTGCGTGACGCCGGTGAGCGCGCGCCCGATTTCGTCGGCGACAACTGGTACGAGGTCGAGCGCGCCGACGCGGCGCCGGGGCCCGATGGCATCGGTCGCGCCGCCTTCAGCCTGGACGAGCTTCCTCCTTCTCCGGCCGAGTTCAGCGCGTTCCTGACCTGGCTCGAGCTGGCGCGCGAGGAACTGGCGGCTGCCCTGGATACCGCGGCCGATCGGGCGCCCGACCTGGTTCATGCGCTCGACGCGCTCGCGCGCCAGGATCTCGCCTCGTCGGCGATCCTCGGGGCGTCGGCGACGGTGGCAGGGGATGACCCGATCGACCGCCTGTATGCCGCCCGCGAGGTGCTGACCGCCGCTCTCGAAGCGGCCGGACCAGGGGCTGACGGCGTTCGCCGCCTGATCCGGTTGGCGATCGCCGACGACCTGCGCCTGGCAGGGCGGCTGCGGGGCGAATGACGGCAACCGACGTCCTCTCTCCCGCCGGCACTGCAGTCCGCCCGAAACGGGTGCGCTACGCAGGTCCGTGGCCCATTCCGACGCCACGCCGCGCGCCGGCGGGAACCGGGCTTCGGGCGCTGCAGGACCGAATGCCCCGCTGCGGCGATGCCGGCGCGGCGGCCCCCGTCCTTTCCGGCGATGGCAGCGAGCGCGCCATGCTGATCGGACAGGCGCCCGGCTGGCGAGAGATCGAGACCGGACTCCCATTCGCCCATGACGCCGGGCGCCGCCTTGTCGGCTGGCTCGGTCTCGCCGCGGTCACGGTCACCGACTTCCGCGAGCGCTGGTACGTGACCTCGGTCGGCAAGTGCTACCCGGGACGGCGGCCGGGCGCGTCGGTCGATTCACCGCCGTCGACGGCCGACGTGCGGCGCTGGGCACCGATCCTTGACGAAGAGGTGCGCCTGCTCGGCCCGCGGCTGGTCGTGCTGGTGGGGGGCCTCGCCCAGCGACACGCGTTCGGCACGGAGGCGCGTCTCGACGATCTGGTGGGACGTGAGCTCGCGTGGGAGCGAGCACCCGGGGCGATCACCCTGGTGCTGCCGCACCCGTCGGGCGCCTCGACCTGGCTGAACCGGCCCGAGCACGTCGAGCTGTGGCGGCGGGGGATCGGGCTGCTCGGGAGCCACTGGGCCGCGCTGGCGGAGCAGGTCGCGTGAACCGCGAGACCCGCATCGGGGTGGGCCTCATCGTGGCCCTCGGCGCGTTCGTGGCGTTCATGCTCACTGTCGGCTCGCTGGGCGATCCCAACGTGGAATTCGGGCTCCTGCCGGTGAGCGTCGTGCTCAACGATGCGCAGCCGGCGAACCGGCATGGCGACACCGAGCTGCGGATCTCCGGGTGGTTCGCGGAGCTCGACGGGGATTGCACCGGCGACGACGGGGGCGCCGATGCGAGGGTGGCATGGCTCCAGCGCGACTGCCCACTTCGCGTCCTGCTGGTCGAGCAGCCGCCCGACGATGTCACCCAGGCGGACCTGGCACGGATGGGCCTGCGGCTCGCCGCTCCGAGCGGTCGCCCGTTTCCGTCGCGTGCCGAGCCGGGAGGGCCGAACCTGCGTCTTCAGCAGCTGGTTTTCATCGGTCATTTTGACGACGCAGCCGCGGACCGATGCGTACCGGAGCGGACCGAGCGGTGCCGGAACACGTTCGTGGTGAGCAACTACGACGGGCTCGTGCGCTGACCGAGAGTGCTGCGTTCGGGCAACGCGGAACCGAACAGACGTTCGTTTCGCTCTGATAGAATTCGGCAGATGCCCTCCGATCGGATCGTCGTGCGTGGCGCGCGCGAGCACAACCTCAAGAACATCGACGTGGAGATGCCACGCGATCGGCTGATCGTGATCACCGGCCTGTCCGGGAGCGGAAAGAGCAGCCTCGCGTTCGACACGATCTACGCCGAGGGGCAGCGTCGCTACGTCGAGTCGCTCTCCGCCTACGCGCGCCAGTTCCTGGGCCAGATGGAGAAGCCCGATGTCGACCAGATCGACGGCCTCAGCCCGGCCATCAGCATCGACCAGAAGGGCTCCAGCCGAAACCCGCGCTCGACCGTTGGCACGGTCACCGAGATCTACGACTACCTCCGTCTCCTCTTTGCGCGCATCGGTCGGATGCACTGCCCTGTCTGCGGCCGGGAGATCGCGCGGCAGACGGTCGAGCAGATCGTCGACCAGCTCTACGAGATGCCGGAGGGGACGCGTCTGATGCTCCTCGCTCCGCTCGTCCGGGATCGCAAGGGGGAGCACGAGAAGCTGCTGGCCGGGGCGAAGCAGGGGGGCTTTGTGCGGGTGCGTGTGGACGGCGAGATCCGCGATCTCGACGAGGAGATCACGCTCGACAAGAAGTTCAAGCACAGCATCGAGGTGGTCGTGGACCGGCTCGTCGTCCGCCACGGCTCGACCGAAGAGGCCGATGGACTTCGGCCCGATGTCTCCCGCATGGCCGACTCCATCGAGACCGCCCTGCGCCTGGCCGACGGCCTGCTGCTGGTCAACCTGCCGGATGCGCCGAAGCGCGAGCAGGATCGCCTCTACAGCGAGCGGTACGCCTGCCCGGAGCATGGCGGGGCGTTCGAGGAGCCGGCGCCCCGCAACTTCAGCTTCAACTCGCCGCACGGCGCGTGCCCGGACTGCACCGGGCTCGGCAGCCGCCTGGAGATCGATCCGCAGATGGTGGTGCCCGACGAGGGGCTCGCACTGGGCGCTGGGGCGGTCCTGCCCTGGCGGCGGATGGTGGTCAGCGAGTCGTGGACGAGCAAGATCCTTGAGGCAGTGGCCGAGCACTACGGCTTCTCGATGGAGGTGCCGTTCCGCGACCTGTCGGCCGAGGCGCGCGAGATCGTCCTGAACGGGAACAAGGGCGAGCGGATCGAGGTGAGATACCGGGCCCGCAACGGGAACATGCACACCTTCCGCACCACGTTCGAGGGTGCCGTACCGAACCTCTCGCGGCGCTATCGCGAGACCGGATCGGAGATGATCAAGACCGAGATCGAGCGCTACATGACCACCAGCCCGTGCCCCACCTGTCATGGGCTCCGCCTCAAGCCCGAGTCGATCTCGGTGACGGTGGGCGACCGCAACATCATCGACACGACGCGGCTCTCGGTGACCGATGCGCTGGCCTGGTACGGCGCACTCGCAAAGCGCCTGACCGAGCGCGAAAACCAGATCGCGCGCCAGGTGCTCAAGGAGATCCGCAGCCGCCTCGGCTTCCTCGTCGATGTCGGGCTCGACTACCTCACGCTCGACCGTGCTTCCGGCACGCTATCGGGCGGGGAGGCGCAGCGGATCCGCCTCGCGACCCAGATCGGATCGTCGCTGATGGGCGTGCTGTACATCCTCGACGAGCCGTCGATCGGACTGCATCAGCGCGACAACGCCCGGCTGATCGCCACGCTCGTGCGTCTGCGCGACCTCGGCAACACGCTCATCGTGGTCGAGCACGACGAGGAGACGATCCGCTCCGCGGATTGGGTGATCGATGTCGGCCCGCGCGCCGGTGAGCACGGTGGCGAACTGATCCATTCGGGACCGCTGGGGGAACTCCTCGCCAATGACCGCTCGATCACTGCGGCCTACCTGCGCGGAGACCGGTCGGTGGCGGTCCCGTCGCGGCGCCGCCCGGGGAGCGGCAAGTGGCTCACCGTTCGCGGCGCCCGCGAGAACAACCTGCGCGGGATCTCGGTGGCATTCCCGCTCGGTCGTTTCGTGGCCGTGACCGGGGTGAGCGGGTCCGGGAAGTCGAGCCTGGTGAGCCAGATCCTCTACCCGGCGCTCGCGGCGGCGATCTGGGGGGCGCGCGAGCGACCCGGCGCGCACGACGAGATCGAGGGGATCGGCTTCATCGA
>JAOUHE010000207.1 GCA_029865285.1 Chloroflexota bacterium | reverse complement strand
CGGGGTCGGCGTGGGTGGCGCCTCTCCGGGGAGGGCCGCCAGCATCGCCAGGTTCTGTGCCGTGTCCGTGCCGATCAGCAGGAACACGTACTGGTCCGCCGCCCAGGTGTAGATGAACGTTCCGGCAGCGGTCGCGTCATCCTCGGGTCGAACCCAGACCAGGTGGTCGCCGACCGCCTCGAGCGTCCACGGCTCGCGGACCAGGCCGGCAACACCCACGTAGCGTCCCGCCTCCGCCAGGTACGGCTCGAGGTCGGCCGTGGCCGGAAACGGCCGATCGACGCGCATGGCGTACAGGGAGAGGCGCGGTCGCTGTACGAACGCCACCTGGACTGACCGGAACCGATCCCCGATCTCCCCGTAGACCGCCCCGATGTCTCCCGGCGTGATCGAGAATTCGGTGATCGCCGGGATCTGGACCGTCTGCCCCGCAACCTCGGTCGGGATGAGCGCCACGAGTTCGGGGTCGGGTGAGTTGCTGAAGAGCGGCGTCGGAGCGGGCGTCGGCACCGGGGATGGGGTTGGACTCGGCGTGGCGAGCTCGGTGGGGCTCGGCAACGGCGTTGGGCTCGGCGTCGGGGTCGAGGAGCACGCCGTCACAACGACGGCCAGCACCATCGCGGCGGCGACTCCGACCGAGAGGCGGGCAGCGTCGGGAGGGGTCATCGACATGGGAGCGGCGATGATAGCACTGCCCCCGCAGCCCCCAGCGGCCGCAGGCTCAAACGGCGCGGGGACCCTTGGTCGCGTGCGCGCGCGGCCTCCCGCGGGCGTGGCCCTTGCCTGCTGCCGGCCTCACGCGGGCTGGTCCGCCGCGGCCGCGTCTGGTGCCAACGGCGGCTGCAATGGCCTCGGCCATGTCGGGGCTATCCGAAGGCGCGCTCTCTGGCGCATGCAGGGCGGCGCGCGCGAGCTCGTCGAGGGTGCCGCGCAGGTCTCGCATCTCGGCGGGCACGTCGGACGCGGAGATGACGCGGTTGCCGCCGGACTGCTTGCCCAGGTAGAGCGCGGTGTCCGCCGCAGCGATCAGGGCGTTCTTGTCCGCGGCGTCGCCGGGCATCGTCGCCACGCCGATCGATATGGTGACGGGTGAGTCGTCGTTCGCCGTCAGCCGCGCGACCGCAGCACGCACGCGCTCGGCGATGGTCGCCGCGGTCACCGCGTCAACGTCCGGGAGGACGAGCGCGAACTCGTCGCCGCCGTAGCGGAAGACGAGGTCGTCGGCCCGCGCGGCCCCGTGGATCGCCGCGCCGACCGCGTGCAGCAGCGCGTCTCCAGCCGGATGGCCGAGCCGGTCGTTGTACCCCTTGAAGCGGTCCAGGTCCATCATCAGCAGCGAGATCGTCCGACGGTCCGCCGCCCGACGCTTCCCTCGCCCACCGGACGCGTCGCACAGCTCACCGAGCGTGCGCTGGAACGCACCGTGGTTGCCCAGCCCGGTCAGCGCATCGGTGTCGGCGCGTTCGTTGACGGCGTGATGCGCTTCGGCGTTCCGCAGGGCGATCGACGCCTGGCCGGCGAAGAGCTTGACCAGCTCGAAGTCGTTCTCCGAGAAGTGGTTCTCGGGTCCGCCCACGCGCGAGATGTTCATGCAACCGATCACCTCGCCGGCGCTGACCAGCGGTACGACGGCGAGCGCCTCGGGATCGGCCGGCGTGCCGGGGATCTGCATGGCGCGCGGGTCATTCAGGGCGTCGTTGGCAAGGATCGGTTCGGCGTGATCGGTCGCCCAGCCCATCAGGCCACGGCCGAACGGGACGATGTAGCGCATCACCTCCTCGGCATGGCGCTCTCGGGTGAGGACCGGCCTCAGGACCCGGTTGACCGGGTCGCTGCGGTAGATCGAGAGGTTGTCGTAGTGCACCACCGATCGCAGGCCGTCCGCGATCACCTCCAGGACGAGGCGCCGATCGAGCGTCGAGTTGAGCCGCTCGGTGATCTCAAGCAACTTGCCCTGCGAGTTGATCTGGCGGGTGAGCTCGGTCGACTGGAACTCGAGGCGAGCATAAGCCGAGGCGTTGGCAACGGCCTGGGCCGCGTACCCGGCGAAGATCATCATTGTCTGCATGTCGTCGGCGCTGAACTGGTCGAGTCCCAGTTTCGAGAGTGCCACGACACCGACCGCCCGACCCTCGAAGACCATCGGCACCACCAGCATCGACTCCTCGATCTCGGCGGTCCCCTCGATGGTGTGGCCGCGTGGGTCGTTCAATGCGTCATTGGCCAGGATCGGCTCGCCGTGCTCCGCCACCCACCCGGTGAACGATCCGTCGCCGACGGGCACGCGCAGGGCCCGGCTGAAGTCACTCCCGCCGAGGAGGCGATCGGTGTAGGCGATCGGCTCACACTCGCGGGAGTCCCAATTGACGACATACACGCGGATGTCGTGGTACGCGGCGAGGCTGCTCGCCTCGGCAACGATCGCATCGGCGATCGCCTGCACATCAGTCAGACGGTTGAGGCGTGCCGACAGGTCCTGGATCGAGCGCATTCGAGCCGCCTGGTCGGCGACCGATCGATAGAGCCGGGCGTTGCTGATCGCCACCGCAGCCTGGTTGGCGAAGGCCTGCGCCAGGGCGATCTCTTCGTCGGGCCACTCGCGGTCGCGGGTGTGGTACAGGCCGATGACGCCGACCGCTCCGTCGTGGATGACCAGCGGCACCAGACAGGCGGTCTCGATTCCCTCGTCCTGATAGACCGGCTGCATTGCCCCGACACCATGTCGCGTGCCGGCACCGCGGATGACGCTGGTGCGCCGCTCGCGAACTGCCTGAACGCCCATCGATGGAGTGTCAAGCGTGAGACCTTGGACCGTGTCGAGGAACCGCTCGCCAAGGCCGCGCGAGGCCGCCAGTTCGTGCGGGTGGTCGCCCTCCTGGAGCAGCCAGAGCCCGACCTTCTCCGCGTCGAAGAGCGACCGGGTGCGGTCCACGATGTCATCGAGCACCACGTTCAGCTCGAGCTGGCTGGTCAGTTCCTGCGTGACTTGACGCAGGGCCCGCGATCGGATCGCTTCGCGGCGCGCGCGGGCCATGGCTCGTGCGTGC
>JAOUHE010000206.1 GCA_029865285.1 Chloroflexota bacterium | reverse complement strand
GGCCGATGTCGGCGGCGGCGAGCGCCGCCGCGATCAGTGCCGCCAGATCGTCGCCCGGCACGACCTCCCCGATGCCGTCCAGGGCGGTGAGCGAGATCACGCTGCGTCGCCCAGCTCGATCCAGCGGGCGAGGTCCTCGGGTGTGTCCAGGTCGAAGGCGAGTCCCGGGCGAGCGAGGTCGACGAACGGCAGGCCAGCTTCCTCGGCCGCGGCACGGTGCGCGGCGTGGGAACCGATGCCAAAGCGGAACGGAATGGCGCCCGCCGGCTGCATCGCGAGCGCGTTCGTGCCGGTGCCGGCACGGTCCGGCGCAATGACCACGCCGGCTGGCGACGGGAGTGCGTCGAGCAGGCCGTGGATGTCTCTTGTGCCGATGTTGGGCAGGTCTCCGTGCAGCACGACCAGGGTGGTCACGCCCTCTGCCAGGGCGGCCGCGCGTGCCTCCTCGAGACCGGCGTTGAGGCCCATCCCATGCTGCGCCACCAGCCGTGCGCCGGCGGCGGACACCATCGGCTCGAGCGCCACGGAGGGCGAGATGACCACGACGTCGTCACACGCCTGCCGGGCCACCAGCAGCACGCCCGCCAGCAGCCGCTCGGCGAGCTGCATGCGCTCCTCAGGGTGCAGGATCGTGGCGAGCCTGGTCTTGGCCGCGGCCAGCCCGCGGTGCGGCACGATGATCCGGATGCTCACCCTTTGAGCATACCCTCGCCGATCCGGATCAGCTCCGCGGCCAGGGCGGCGCGGTCCTCGTCGGTGGTCATCACCGTCGGCAGCACGGTGACCTTGATCCCCAGCTCGGCTTCGATTGCCGGGGCGAGCGCCGCGTCGGCCTCGTCGATCACGAAGCTGTCCAGCAGTCCCGCGTACAGGCGCGCCACCCCGAGCGCGCTCGACTCGTGCCCGAGCGAGACGAGCATCCGGTCCGCCGGCCCGCGCAGCGCCTTGCCTGCCACGATCCCGCTCACGCCGATCTTCGGTGCCGTGGCGGCCGTCACCGCCTCGCGCATACCGGGGATGGCCAGGATCGGTCCGATGCTGACGATCGGGTTGGACGGACCGATCACCACCAGCTCCGCCTCTGCCAGCGCGACGAGCGCCGCGGGACTGGGGTGGGCGGACTCCACGCCGTCGAGGCGGAGGGCACGCACCTCATCGGCCTGGTGGCGTCGCACGAAGTAGTCCTGGAAGTCGATCTCGCCGGCATCGGTCTGGACCATGCTGCGCAGCCGGTCGTCGGTCGCCGGGACGAGGTGGCTCGGTACGCCCAGTGAGGCGGTCATCGCGGCGGTCGCATCGGTCAGGGAGAGGCCTTCGCGGAGGAGGTTTGCGCGGTGAACGTGCGTCGCCAGGTCGGCGTCACCGATGCGGAACCAGGCCTCCTCGCCGTACCGCTCGAGCAGGGAGAGGGCCGTGTAGGTATCGCCGCGGACGCCCCACCCCTGCTCGCGATCCGCGAGGCCAGAGAGGGTGTACAGGATGGTGTCGATGTCCGGGCAGACGAGGAGGCCAAAGCGCTCCGTGTCGTCGGCCACGTTGACGATCACCGTCAGGTCGCCGCCTGGTTCCGTGGGGAGCGGCCCCTCAAGCGCGGCCCGCGGCGTCCGTTGGAACACCACCTGGAATCCGTGCGCCAGCTTGGCACCCCCCGTACCGCCGGCAAGCAGTGCGACCTTCACGGTGAGAGCGTACCTCTCCTTCTTCGTGGCGTTGGTGCGTGGCGACGCCCCCGTGCCGCTACCACGTCCCGTAGTTCAACGACACGTGTGGACGCTCTTTGAGCCCCCCGGCAGCACCCTGTGCGCGGCGGCACTACTTCCCGTGGTACCGAGACGCGTCCCGATTGAGTCCAGGGACCGTGACGTGCCGTTGAACCACGCCACGTGGTAGCGAGGCTGCGGCGCCTGCGCGGCGCGGCATGGCCCCACGCTCAGCGCGACCCCGAGCTCAGCTGCCCTCCAGCATCGGCTTCACGTCGGTGATCATCCGCTCCATCGATTCGGCGTCGTGCGGGCCCGGGAATCCGATGATGAAGTGCCGGAATCCGATCCCCAGGAACGGGCGCATCTTCTCGGCCACCTGCTCCGGGGTGCCGATCAGCTGGTTGGCCCACGGGTCGGCGTTGCCGTTGGCGGCGAACAGGGCGAGCCCCACGCGCTCCGCCTCTTCCTGCGTGTCGCGGATGACGCAGATGCCCATCCCCACGGTCCGCTCGATCTCCGACTCGTCACGGCCGATCTCCGCGCAGCGAGCCCGCAGCACCTGGTCCTTGTGCTTCACGTTGTCGAAGCCGCCGCCCACGTTGCACATGTCGGCGTAGCGGGCGACGGTGCGCAGCGTCCGGCGCTCCCCTCCCCCGCCGATCAGCAGCGGCATCCGCGCCTGGATCGGCGGCGGGTCGTTGCGCACCGACTTCGTGGTGTAGAACTCGTTCCCCGACGGCTCGGTGCCGTCGATCATGCCCCGCATGATGCGCGCCGCCTCGTCGAGCCAGCGCAGTCGCTCTCCCGGCGACGCCCCGAACTCGAGACCGTACGCGGCATGCTCAGTGGCGAACCAGGCCCCGCCGATCCCCAGGATGGCGCGGCCCCCGCTGATGTGATCGAGGGTGGTGGCCATCTTCGCGACCAGCGCCGGGTTGCGGAACGGGTTGGCGCCGACCATCAGCCCGAGGCGGGAGCGCGTCGTGACCGCTGCCCATGCGGCGAGTGTCATCCAGCCCTCCAGGATCGGTCCTTCGTGGGAACCGACGATGGGGTAGAGGTGATCCCAGGTCCAGATGTCGTCGTAGCCAAGCCGATCGGCGGCCACAGCAGCCTCGCGCATGGCCGGCCAGGTGGTGTATTGGTTCCACGCGAGCATTCCAAGCTTCACCGGGACAGGGGCCACCGTGTGGGTCATGCGGCCCTCATCGGTGCCAGATCACGCGCTCGACGCGCACCGCGATGTTGAGCCGGTGCCCCTTTGCGAACGAGCCCTCGCCCTGGCCGTAGCGCGTGGCCATCGCCCAGATGCCGGCGTCGCCGCGCACGGGGTCGTCGTCGATCT
>JAOUHE010000051.1 GCA_029865285.1 Chloroflexota bacterium | reverse complement strand
TTCCTGATGTTCATCGGCCCGTGGGACCAGGGCGGCCCCTGGAACCCGACCGGCATCGAGGGGATCCAGCGCTTCCTGTCGCGCGTCTGGGCGGTCGCCCAGGCCTCGGGCGGCGGTGGGGCCGACGAGAGCGCAGCGCAGCCGTTGCGACGGGCCGCGCATCGGACCATCCGCGACGTCGGCATCGACTACGAGGCGTTCCACTTCAACACCGCGCTCTCCAAGCTGATGGAGCTGACCAACGCCCTCGGTCGGGCACGGGATGACGGCCTGGCCGGGACCGATGCGTACGGCAAGACGGTCGAGACGCTGCTGCTCCTGCTGGCGCCGATCGCGCCGCACATCGCCGAGGAGCTGTGGACGCGCCGCGGCCGTCCGTATTCGATCCACCAGCAGCCGTGGCCGGACTTCGATCCGGCGCTGGCCGCGGCCGAAGTGATCGAGCTGCCGGTGCAGGTCGACGGAAAGCTGCGCGACAAGCTGGTGGTGGCGCCGGGCACGCCCGCCGTTGAGATCGAGCGGCTGGCCCTGGCATCCGAGGCCGTGCAGCGCTACCTGAAGGGGCGGGCGCCGCGGCGCGTGATCCAGGTGCCCGGCAAGATGGTGAACATCGTCACCCCTGGCGACTGACCCCACAATGGGTGCCAGGCAGTTGATCGCTGAGGGCCGCGAAGCCGAGATCTTTGCCTGGGAGCCGGGCAGGGTCCTCAAGTTGTACCGAAGCCCGTCCGACACCGCCCGGGCCGAGTGGGAGGAAGCCGCGACCGCCGCCGTTGCCGGAGCCGGCGGGCCGGCACCGCGGCCATTCGGACTCGTCTCCGTCGATGGGCGCCCCGGCCTCGTGCTCGAGCGCGTGGACGGGGTGGATCTCGTGGTGACCATGGGACGCCGGCCCTGGACAGTGCCCTCGGCGGGCACGGCCATGGGCCGAGCGCACGCTGCCCTCCACGGGATCAGCGCACCGGACTCCCTGTCCGGCACGCGGGCGATGCTCGAACGCCGCATCCGCGGAGCGGACGCGCCGGTCGCCTGGCGTGACGCAGCGCTGCACCTGCTCGAGCGGCTCCCGGATGGCGACCGCCTCTCCCACAACGACCTGCATGCCCAGAACGTGCTGCTCACCGAGCGGGGCGCCGTGGTGATCGACTGGCCCGGCGCGACGCGCGGTGACCCGGCCGCCGACGTTGCGCGCAGCCTCCTCCTCTTCGCCGTCGGCAAGCCGCTCCCGAGCACCCCGCTGAGAGTCCGCGTGCTCGCTCCCCCCGCGACGAGCGTCTTCCGACGGCGATATCTCGGCGCCTACCGCGGAGTGCGACCGCTCGACGAAGCGGCGGTCCGGTCCTGGCTGCTCCCGCATGCCATCGCTCGCCTGGTCGAGGGCATTCCCGGAGAGCGCGCGCGCCTCGAACGGCTGGTGCGCCGGCTGCTCCGCCGGGCGTCCCGGCCGGGCGGATATTGAGTCGGTGGTAATCGGTCTGTAAGGACCCGACCGCTAGCCTTCATCCCCTGCTTCCGGGGCCCGGCGTCGAGTGCCCGGGCGCCGAGCCCCGGACAGGCCATCGCCCCGCTCGCCTCCCGTGCGGAGCTCACATGACTTTGGTGGACCGTCTCGCCATCGGCACGCTGGCGGCTGCGTTGGCCGTCATGGGTCTGGGCGTATGGCTCGCCATCGGACCGGTTCTCCCCGCGGAGCCGGCCACCGATCTGTTCGACCCGTTCGGCTCGGTATCAGCCGCGCCGAGCACCGGCCCGCCGGGGACACTCGTGGTGGACGTCGAGGGCGGCGTGCTGCGGCCGGGCGTCGTCGAACTGCCGAGCGGTTCCCGAATCGCCGACGCCATCCGGGTGGCCGGCGGGTATTCGCGGGACGCCGACCTTGCCGCTGCCGCGGCGGCGGTGAATCTCGCGGCGCTTGTCACCGACGGTCAACAGATCTTCGTGCCCGTGCTCGGCGGTTCCGGTCCGGGTGCTTCGGCGAGCACGGACGGCGGTGCCGGGTCCGGTCTGGTGAATCTGAACACCGCCTCGCCGGAGGCGCTGGACGCCCTGCCCGGCGTCGGGCCGGTCACGGTGCAGAAGATCGTCGCGGCCCGTACCGAGCAACGGTTCCGCTCGCTTGATGAACTGGTGACGCGGAAGGTGATGACCAGTTCCCAGCTGGAGAAGGTCCGCGACCTCGTCACGCTGGGCTAGGGCGCCCTCCGGGACCTGATGCACCTTGCACTGCCCGCGACGCTCGCCGGAGTAGCCGCCGGGATCCTCATGGCCGATGCCGGGCTCGGCCCGGTCGCCTTCGTCCTTGCCATCCTCGGCGTCGGAATTGCCGGGGCGGCGCTGCTCATCGGCAGGCCTGCGGCGGCCGTGCCACTGACCGCCGTTGTGCTTGGGCTGGTGGTCGGCGGCTTGCGAGGAGCGGCGTTGCCGATGCCGACAGGCGCAGGCAGCGTCTCCGGGCTGGTCGGCCGTGGCGAGATCCAGATCGCCGGTCGCGTGACCGACGACCCGCGACCGCGTGCGGGGACAGAGCAGGTCGTGCTGGACCGGGTGGTCGTCCGGATCGGCGACGGACGGACCTGGCAGGTGGATGGGCGCCTGCTGGCATGGCTGCCGCGCTCCGTGTCGCCTCTCGTCTCCGACACCGTCGTCTTTCGCGCAGCGGTCGAGGCGCCCGAGGCGTTCGACGGCTTCGACTATCCCGCCTATCTCGCCCGCCAGGGGATCGGCGGGATCGCGCGGACGCGGGCCGCGCACGTCCTGCCGGCTTCAGGCACCGACCTGGCGCGACTCGCGGCCGAGCTGCGGCAGGCGCTGCTGCGCGGTCTCAACGCCGTGATCCCCGAGCCGGAAGCGGCTCTCGGCGCCGGCATCCTGCTCGGTGTCCGGTCCAGCATCGCTCCGCAGGTCCAGGACGCCTTCGCCGCCGCTGGGCTCACTCACGTGGTGGCAATCTCCGGCTGGAATATCGCCATCGTCGCGGCCCTCGTTGCTGCAGCGGCACGGCCGCTCGAGCGGCGACGCGGCGGCCGCTTCTCGGCTGCCGTTGCGGCCGGCATGACGGTCACCGGGTACGTGCTGCTGACTGGCGCATCGCCGTCGGTCGTCCGCGCCGCGCTGATGGCGGCCGCGATGCTGGTCGCCCGCCTCGGCGGTTCGCGGGCTCACGCCGCATCGGCGCTGGCGCTGGCGGCACTGCTCATGCTGCTGGCCGCGCCATCGGTCCTATGGGACGTCGGCTTTCAGCTGTCCGGGTTGGCGACCGCCGGTCTCATCTGGTTCGCCGCGCCGCTCGAGGCGCGATTCGCGCGCTGGCCCGCCTGGGTTCGCGAACCGATGGCACTCACGCTCGCCGCGCAGCTGACGACCCTGCCGATCGTGGTCGGCAACTTCGAACGGCTCTCGCTCGTGTCGCCGCTGGCCAATGTCGTGGTCGTCCCGATCGTTCCGCTGGTGATGCTGGCGTGCGCGGTCGTGGCCCCACTCGGCGCGCTCGACGCCGCAGTACACGTTCCGCTGGTCAGCGATGCGGCGCTGCTTGTCACTGGCGGGAGTGCGTGGCTGACGCTGCGCGCGATGATCGTGGCCGGCCAGATTGCCGCGGCGATTCCGCTCGCGTCCATCTCGGTCAGCGCGCCGCCGGTGTTCGCGGCGGCCTGGTATCCCGCACTCTGGTGGACGGCGCGGCGCCGTGGACCGTCCGTGCCGGAGGCTCCTGCGGGTCCGGTTGCCGCCCGTCCGGTCCGGGAACCTCGGGGCGCGATGCGTTACCGGCTGCGGGCCGCAGCCGCAACAACCGCGACCCGGGTGGCGCGCCCCACTGCTCTCGCGGGAGGCCTTGGATCACTCCTCGCCGTCACCGCGCTCGTCGGACTGCCGGACGGGCGGCTCCACGTTGTCGCGCTCGACATCGGGCAAGGGGACGCGATCCTGGTGCGCGCTCCGTCGGGGGCGACCCTGCTCGTCGATGGCGGCCCGGACCCGGAGCTGCTTCTGCGGCGCATGGGCGAGTGGCTGCCCTGGTGGCAGCGACGGATCGACGTCGTGCTGCTCACCCACCCGCACGAGGACCACGTGGCGGGCCTGGTCGCGGTCCTCGAGCGATTCCGGGTCGGTCTCATTGTCGAACCCGGGCGCGACTACCCGAATCCCACGTACGACCGATTCGTCGCCCTGGCTCAGGCCGAGCCGCGCGCCGCGTACGCCCTCGCGCGCGCGGGCCAGGTCGTGCACCTCGATGCGACCAGCGCGCTATCCATCATGTATCCGTCTCCGGCAGACGCGGCGGCGCCGCTCCCCGAAGGAGACATCAACAACGGATCGATCGTGGCTGAGCTTGGAAGTGGCGGCTTCAGCGCGCTGCTCACCGGCGACGCCGAGGCGCCCGTCGAAAAGACACTCCTGGCGCGCGGCGAGGTCCGTGCCGTCGACCTGTTGAAGATCGGCCATCACGGATCGACCTCGAGCGGCGATGCCGCCTTCCTGGCGGCTCTGCATCCGCGGGTGGCGCTGATCTCGGTCGGCGCCGGCAACGACTACGGCCACCCGCATGCCGCGACGCTGGAGCATCTCGCAGCGATCGGGGGCCTCGAGGTACACCGGACCGATCTCGAGGGGAGCGTGGAGGTGATCACTGACGGCACCTTCTACCGCGTGTTGACCGCTGCGGGGGCCGGAGCCTGGCGGCTCACCGGCTCGGATGGGGCACGTGCGGGTCGCGTCCGGCCACCAACCGGCGACGGGACGGGTAGCATCGGTCCATGGCTGTGCCCACCCTCGCCGAGGCCGCGGAGTTCCTCGAGTCGTTCGACCTGCCGGACGGGATCGTGGTCCACGCGCGCGGCGTCAGCCGCGTGGCGGCCGAGGCGGCGCGCCGGCTGGTCGCGGCCGGTGTGGAGGCGGATCCGCACCTCGTCGAGGTCGCCGCCCTGCTGCATGACATCGACAAGCCGGTCACGCGGGAATCCGGCGAGGAGCACGGCACGCTGGCCGCCGAATGGCTGACCGAGCGCGGCTGGGGCGAGCTGGCGGCGCCGGTCGCCGCGCACCCGGTCACCTGCCTGCTCGACGCGGGGCGCTTCCCCGCCGGCTGGGCATCGGTGGCGGTCTCGGTCGCTGACCGCCACGTGGCGCAGGAGTTCGTGACCATCGACCAGCGGATCGACGACCAGGCGACCCGCTATCCGCGATACCGCGCATCGCTCGATGCGGCGCGGTCGCCGGCGCATGCCCTGGAGGCGGTCCTCGCCGCGGCGGCGGGGATGAGCGTCGACGACCTCGTGGCGCGCCTGCGTGCGGCCTGGACGGCGGGCGCGGCCCGATGACCGCCTCGCTGCTTCTCGTCCACGGGGACGACTCGCTCGGCATCGACCAGGCGCTGGCGGCGTTTGCGGATCGGTCAGGCGTTGTCGGTCGCGCCGAGATCGTTGCCGAGCGAACGCCCGACGAGCCGGCGATCGACCGGGCGAGGCTGGAATCGGCCTCGGTCGGCCTGTTCGGGGCGCGACTCGCGATCCTGCGGCAGCCGCTGCGCGCCGCGGGCCGCTCAACCACCGCGTCGGACAAGCTCCTCTCGCTGGTCGAGTCGCTGCCGGACGGCGGCGCGCTGGCGCTCGCCGAGCTTCGGCCCTCGCGGGACGCGGGGAAGCCGCCCGCCCTGCTGAAGCGCCTCGCCGACGCGGTGATCGCGCGCGGGGGCACGGTCGAGGAGCGAATTGCGCCGCGCCGGGCGGAGATGAGCGGCTGGATCCGTGCGCACGCCGGTCGGCTTGGCATCGAGATCGAGCCGCGCGCCGCGGCGTTGCTGGCCGAGCGGGTGGGCGGGGCCGCCTGGGAGAGCGACATCGAGCGCGGCGAGCAGACCCGCGTCGCCGATAGTGAGCTGCGGAAGCTGGCGACCTATGCCCTCGGGAGGCCGGTAACCGCCGCCGACGTCGAGGCGCTCGTCACCGATACGAAGCCGGCGAGCCTGTTCGCCATCACCAACGCCATCGACCGTCGGGAGCCCGACGCAGCCGCGAAGGCCGTCGAGCGGGCGATCGCCGAGGGGCAGCCGGTGCTGCGCATCATGGCCTCGCTGGCCGGTCGCGTCGCGGATCTGATCGTGGCGCGCGACCTGGCGGCCGCTCGCGCACCTGCGGCCGAACTGACGCGCCGAGTGGCGCGGGGCAACGCGCGCATGGCGAGCCACATCGTCGAGGCTGCCGGGCGCTACAGCGCGGTAGAGCTGGAGGCCATGCTGCGGGGACTGTTCGAGGCGGACCTGGCAATCAAGTCGAACACGATGGCCGAGGAAGCGGCACTGGTGGCGTGGATCGGCGAGCATCTGCTCGGCACGCGGCGCACCGGCGGGTGAAGCGGGGCGACTGAGCCGCGCCGGTGGCGGGCTCGGGAACGGTCTAGGCGGCCCCCGCCCGCAGGACCCGGTCGCTCTGGATGGCGAAGGTGCACTGCGAATCGCCCAGACCCAGAATCCCGATCAACTGCCGGTCCACGTAGAGCTGGCGACACGGGATGCACAGGGCGCCGGGGATTGCGAAGAAGAGCCGCTCATCGGAGCCGCCTTCGCGGAAGGTGGTGTCGAAGACGCTCGTCAGCAGACTGCCGCCGCAGAATTGGCAGGACGACTGCTCGCCAGCCGTCGTCGCCGTCTCGGTGGCGGGGACAGCTGGGCGATACGGTGCCGGGCTCGACCCAGGATCGGGATCGGGCTCAGGATCGGACGCAAAGCTGTCGCGGTAGTCAGCCATGCGCCGAGGATGGGATCCCAGTCCGGTCACCTCAATAGGAGGACGGGGTACCCGCGACTGGTACCCCGGCAGTACCCCCGAGGCTGTCGCGTGACGCGGAGGCGAAGGCGTCAGACGACGCGGACCACCTGGGTGGCGTTGCTCCAGAGTCGCTCGAGGCCGTAGAACTCGCGCTCTTCGGGAGCAAAGACGTGCACGATCACGCTCCCGTAGTCGAGGAGCACCCAGCGTGCGGCGCCCTTCCCCTCGGCACCGAGCGCGCGGATTCCATCGTCGCGGAGTGCGCCCACGATCGCGTTGGCAAGCAGCTGGACCTGCCGGTCGGTGCGGCCGCTGCAGATCACGAAGTAGTCGGCCATGGTCGTCACTTCGGCGGTGCGCAACATCACGACGTCGACGGCCTTGCGGTCACTGGCGAGCTCGACGATCCGATGCGCGAGGTCGGCCGGCTCGATTCGGGGCGCGGGCTCAACCACCGGTTCCACCTGCTCCGCCTGTTGCGCTTCTCCGCTGCCTGCCAGATCGTCCTCCGCCTGCTTCACCGACCTGCCCGCTCGGCGTGTCACGAACGCTCCGAGCGGCGGTACATGCCGCGATCCTGAATGAACTCCTCCACGGCCCTCGGCACAAGGTAGCGGATGGAGCGTCCCGACGCCACGCGCCGCCTGATGGCGGAGCTGCTGATGTCGAGCGATGGGCCGCTGAGCAGGTGGATGCGGCGGGCCGCGGCACCGAACCGCTGTACGAGGGAGCGTCGTTCTGGGAGCGGCGTGCCGGGCCGCGGTCCGACCGCCCACTCGGCGAGATCGAGCAGCCGGTCCGGCTCGCGCCAGGTGTCGATCGCGGAAAGCTGGTCGGCGGCCATGATCAGCACCAGCTGCACCTCCCCGCCATAGGTCGCCTGAAGCTCGGCGACCGAGTCGACGGTGTACGAGGGGCCGGACCGCTCCATCTCGATCAGCGACACCTCCAGCAACGGATCTGCGGAGATGGCCAGGCGCGTCATCAGCACCCGATCCGCGGCATTGCTGATTCGCCGGGCACCCTTGTGCGGCGGGCGCGCTGCAGGCATGAGCAGCACCCGATCGAGACCGAGCTCGTCGGCGGCCAGGTTGGCAAGCCAGAGGTGCCCGACATGGGGCGGGTCAAAGGTGCCGCCGAGAACGCCGATGCGCCGAACCGCACCGGTCTCCTGCCGACGAGCGGCCGGATCGGAGGTCGGGCGCGACGCGTCACGCGCCGGGGCTTTTGGCGCAACGCGAGCCGGTGCTGCGGCGCTCACCAGTCGTCCCCCCACTCGAGCTCGGTCGGCCCGATGCGCACAAGGGTACCGGCGCGCGCGCCCTGTCGGCGGAGCTCAGCGTCGATCCCCATCCGCTCCAGCGTGCGCTGGAAACGCTCCCGCGACTCGTCGTTCTCGAAGTCGGTTCGGGCCGCGGTCCGCTCGACCCGGCGCCCGAGGACACGCAGCGCCTCGTCTTCGGCGATCACCTGCCAGCCCGACTCGAGCGGATCGAAGCGGTGAACCCGCATCTCGACCGGAGGCGGGTTCTCGGAGGCCTGGGTCACCGCGTCACCCAGCGCCGCGTCGATGGCCCGGCGCAGCTCATCGAGCCCGGTGCCATCGTGCGCCGAGACGGCAATCGGCTCGTATCCGTCGGCCCGCAACGCCGCGCGCACGGACGGCCACGCCTCGGCCGCCGCAGGGATGTCCTGCTTGGTGACCACCATCGGCATCGGTCGCTCGAGCAGCGCGGGGTCGTGCTCGCCAAGCTCCTCGGCGACCTGGCGCCATTCCGAGGCCGGGTCGGCCTCGGAGCCGTTCACGACCGCCACGAGCACGCGGGTTCGTTCCGCGTGGCGCAGGAACCCGTGACCCAGGCCGCGACCCTCTGACGCGCCCTCTATCAGGCCGGGGAGGTCCGCGATCACTGCCGCCCGCTCGTCATCGAGCGCGATCACGCCCAGGTTCGGGCTGATCGTGGTGAAGGCATAGGCGCCGACCTTCGGGGTCGCCGCGGTGAGGGCGGCGAGCAGGGTCGACTTGCCGGCGTTGGGAGCGCCGACCAGGCCGATATCGGCGATCAGCTTCAGTTCAAGGTCGAGCCAGTGCGATTCGCCGGGCTCCCCCTTCTCGGCGTGGGTGGGCGCGCGGTGGGTGGGCGTTGCGAAGTGCACGTTGCCGCGGCCGCCGCGACGGCCCGCGGCGACCACCAGTCGCTCGCCGGGAGCGAGCAGCTCGCCGAGCCACTCGCCGGGACCCTCACCAGCATCTGCAGCGGGCAGCCGGCGCACCACGGTGCCAGGCGGGACCGACAGGACGATGTCGGGTGCGTTGCGCCCGTGCGATCGGCGCCCCGAGCCCCGACCGCCAGGACGCGCACGATGGTGGGGATGCTGGCGGAGATCGCCCAGGGTGGTCTGCCCCGCATCGGCCACGAGGATCACGTCGCCGCCCTTGCCGCCGTCGCCGCCGTCGGGACCCCCCCGCGGAACGTGCGCTTCGCGGCGGAACGAGGATGCTCCATCGCCGCCGGCGCCGGATTCGACAAAGATGCGGACGTGGTCAGCGAACATCGGAACTCGATGATAGCAACGGCTCGACCCAGGTCCGGAGGAGGCGCCGGTGCGCGGCCGGCGAGCGGATCGGTCTAGAGGTAGCGCAAGGGGTTGATGAAGACCCCGTTGACGAGGACCGCGAAGTGCACGTGTGGCCCGGTGCAGTTGCCGGTGCAGCCGACCGCGGCGATGGTCTGGCCTGCCGTCACGACTGCTCCGGCCTGGACCGCCATGGATCCGAGGTGGTTGTAGACGGTCTGGACGCCGTTGCCATGATCGATCTGGACCACGTAGCCGCCACCGTTGTTGCGCCAGCCGGACCACGTGACCGTGCCGTCGGCCGCGGCGATCACCGGACTGCCCGCCGACTTGGCGATATCGATGGCGAGGTGGTACGACGAGTAGTACTGGCTGATCTTGCCGCCCGGCACCGGCCACAGGAGCATGCCGTTCCCGACGATCGGCGCCGGCGCGGCGGCGACCGCCTTGTAGACGGGCGGAGCCGGCGGGGCGACCGGTGTGGGCAGCGGCGTCGGATCGGGCTCATACCGCGTGGACCTGCGGGAGAGCTCCGGCTCGTCGGCGACTGGATCCGGCACGAGGTCGAAACTGACCGAACGGGCCACGAAGGCCTCCCCGTCCGCGCCGCGGGCGACCCCGATCAGGTTGAAGGGAAACCCACGATCAAAGGCTGCATCGGCCCCACCGATGGCCCGCAGGCCGAGGGCGGCGCTCAACACCACAAGGCCGACGACGGCGAGGTGCGCGAGGGCTCTCGACGGTGGGCGCGAGTCGGTCGAACGGCGCATTCGCAACCGTTGATCAGGCAATAGGGACGCTCCCGCGGGTCAGTACTGGTTCTCTATGTGCCCGACCCCGCTGCATACCCTCCCGATTCCCGGCGCCGAGGAATCGGCCGAAGTCGTGCGGGCGGATGCTAGCAGCGCCCGTCAAGCCGGGTCAAATGCGGCGAGCGTGTCAGGAAGCCGCGAGTGCCAGCTGCAGCGGCGCCACCCCTCGATCGGTCCATGCCCCCGACGCATCGGCCAGCGTGATCCACAACACCTGGCGCGCCGCGATGTCTCGGATCGCCAGCGTGACGCGAAGCTCAACCGATTCCCCAGGAGCAAGTGGCGGCACGGCCACACCGAGCGACTCGAGAGCCTCGGGCGCCGAGCGCAGGTACGGCTGATCGGTGGCCGACCAGCCGCCCAGGAACTGGAGGCCACTCGGCCAGGCTTCCGTCCCGGTGTTGGTTAGCCGTATCGGCAGCCCATCGGGCAATGCGACGCCGTCCAGGGCCGATGACCAGTACGGGGGACCGAGCCCGTCAACCGCCTCCGCGATGCCGCCGGCCGAGCCGCCGGGAATCAGGGCGTCGTAGCGGACGGAGATCGGTCGGTCGGCCAGGTAGCCGGCAAGCCCGTCGAAGATGCCCGCGGCGGCAGCAGCCTGCCCCGCGGCACTTCCGAGCAGATCGTGCTCGGCAGCGAGGGTGATGGAGCCAACCTCGGTCAGGACGCCCGGCATCAGGATGCCGCGGGTCGGCTGCTTGCGCGGATCGGGCCGCTCCTCGGTGGGCACGAACAGCGGCGCGCCGATGATGTAGAAGTTCACCGGCTCGACGCCGCGATCCTGCCGTTCGTAGGTGGCGACTCCGTCGAGCGCATCCACCACGCCATCCTGCACCA
>JAOUHE010000205.1 GCA_029865285.1 Chloroflexota bacterium | reverse complement strand
GCTCCTGGGTGGGTCGAAGGGGTGGGGTCAGCCCTCGGCCGAGGGGGCCTCGGGAGCGTCCACGACCGGTGCGCCAGCGACGACCTCAGCCGCGTCGGCGGGTGGCTCGGTGACCACGGCCTCCTCCGCAGGCGCCTCCGTGACGAGAGCCGGCGGCGGCGGGATCGCCAGGCCCTGGCCCGACGCGATGCGCGCTTCGCGCTCCTGCTGGGCCATGAGCGCCTGGCGGCGAGCCTCGGCCTGCTCGGCGGCGACGCGAGCTTCGTCGTCCTCGGTGCGCTCGACGGCAGGGGCCGCCGCGGCACCACGACGGGACGCGATGAAGCGACCCTCCTCGACGGCGTCGGCGATGATCCGGCACATCAGGCTGCCAGAGCGGATCGCGTCGTCGTTGCCGGGGATGACGAACTGGATGATGTCGGGGTCGCAGTTGGTGTCGACCACCGCGATGATCGGGATGCCGAGCTTGTTGGCCTCGGTGACGCCGATGTGCTCCTTCTTGGTGTCGAGGATGAACACGGCGTCCGGGAGTCGCTCCATCTGGGCGATGCCCCCGAGGTTGCGCTCCAGCTTCTCGAGCTCGCGGCTCAGCAGGAGGGCTTCCTTCTTGGGCATGGCGTCGAACTCGCCGGAGGCGCGCATGCGGCGGTACTCCTGCATCTTGGCGACGCGCTTGCCGATGGTCTCGAAGTTCGTGAGCATGCCGCCCAGCCAACGCTGGTTGATGTACGGCATGCCGACCTTCTCCGCATAGCTCTGGATCGGGTCCTGCGCCTGCTTCTTCGTGCCGATGAAGAGCACGGTGCCACCGTCGGCGACGAGGTCGCGGACGAAGCTGTAGGCGGTCTCGATCCGCCCCAGCGTCTGCTGGAGGTCGATGATGTAGATGCCACCCCGCTCACCGAAGATGAAGCGCTTCATCTTCGGGTTCCAGCGGCGGGTCTGGTGCCCGAAGTGGACCCCTGCCTCGAGCAGCTGCTTCATGGTGACGACGGCCACGATGGGCTCCCTTCCCGTGGTTCGCTGTGCCAGCAGGTGCTGGCGCCGGACCTGGCGCCCCAGAGGGCGACCGCGGGATGGTCCGGGTGCTTGGTGTGTGGGTGTGGATCTCGACGCGGGTGGTCCCCGAGCCGAGGGTCGAGACTAGCGGTGGAGCGGGGCAGGCAGCCAGCGGGCGCCTGGGTCGCCTACTGCCTGAGGTCCGTCCCGCTCGTCACCGCCCAGCCGAGCGCCCCCACGAGATCCTCGCCGTAGCTGATCGCCTCGCCCGTCAGCTGGTCCCGCAGCGCGTCGTCGAACGACCGACATCCGGGCGGGAGGCCGGCCAGCGCCAGGCGGAGCTCCCGGTTGGCGGCAGCGCTGCCTGGGAGGTCGGTGTGGGCATCGGGGCCTGTGAGCGACACGACCACCTCGACGGCGCCCGGTGCCCGGGTCGACGGCACAGGGACGATGAGATCGCCGCGAGCGGCGATCGACACCGACGGGACGGTGTCCGGGATCGGGTGCGCCTCGAGCTCGTCCACCACGTCCGACACCTGGCTGAGCTGAGCCACCGATGCGCCGTCATCGTCGAGCGCCATGTCGGTGGCCTGGGCGTAGGCATCGAGGAGGTCGCCTCCAGATCGCGTGGTGCTGATGGCGTAGAGGCTCGTGGCGAGCTCCGCTCCCCGGTGGGGTGACCCGAGCGTGGCCATCAGGCCCACGTGCCGGAGCCAGTCGGCGCCATGCCTGGCCTCGAGCTCGATGAGTGCCAGCCGCGCCACCACCCCGCCTTGGGAGTGGGCGTAGAGGTCGACGGGCACGCGCGGGTCGGCGGCCACGACGTCCTCGACCAGATCGGCGAGCAGGAACCCGGTCTGCCGGAGGTCGGCCTGGGTGTCGGCCGGGATGTACTCACTGGAACCGATCGTCGGGAGCCCGTCGCTGTCGTCCGGGGTGCGACCCCCCGCATAGCTGAACCGAAGGACGTCGCTCGGGGCGTAGCCCAGCCGGGTGGTGTCAACGTCTTCCACAGTGGCGCCGCGACTGCTCGATCCGAGGCCGGCGACGAGCAGCGCGCGGCGGCGATCGGTGCGGGGTGGTGGATCGATCCCCGCCGACGAGCACGGGCGCTCGGACTGGAGGCGCGCCCGCTGCCAGGCGGACAGGAGCGTGCGCGCGCTGGCCGGCATCGCGCCAGGGAACCCGAAGCGGTCGGCGTAGTGCGCGAAGGTGCCGACCAGCAGACTCCCCGACCGCAGCCACTCGGCACCTGAGGCGACGAGCCCACCCACCCCGCCCACCAGCTGCCCGATGGCGAGGCGCTCGCCGACCTCACCTTCCCCGGGCGGATCGTCGAACGGCACGAGGTGCACGCGCGGTGGCGCCCCACCGAAGAGCGACGCGGGATCGAAGTAGGCGTCCCCTTGACGGGCGCCGAGGTGGAGGCGGTCGCGCGTGCTGCCGACCAGATCCCCCTGCCGCAGTCGCTGCCCGACGACCACGTCGACCCTGGCGAGGAACGAATAGGTCGTGCGCACCCCATCGGGGTGGCGGACGGTGACGTGGAGCGAGCCGGCTACCGGCCCTGCGAAGGCGACGACGCCGTCGGCCGCGACTCGCACCGGGGTGTCCGGAGCCGTGCCGTACTCGAGGCCCCGGTTGCCGGCACCGTAGGAGGTCGTCGGGGGACGGAAGGGGTCCACCACCGGAGCGTCGACAGGCGGGAGGTATCGAGGAGGCGGATCGGGGGTGGCCCGAGCCGGTGGGGCCATCGCGCCGATCACCAGCGCGGCGCAGCAGAGCACGAGTGCAGCGCGTCGCATCGGGCCTCCCGGTTGGGGCGCGCAGGACCACGGGAGGGGGAAGGGAGGCGGCGCCGAGCGGCGCTATGAGGGAGGCGTCAGGCTGGTTCGCGCTCGGAGGCCGCGATGCGGGCCCGGAGCTGGATGACGGCCTTGGTGTGGATCTGGCAGATGCGGCTCTCGGTGACGCCGAGGATCGAGCCGATCTCCGCGAGGGTGAGACCCTCGTAGTAGTAGAGCGTGAGCACCGTCTTCTCCCGGTCGGGGAGGCGGTTGATGGCG
>JAOUHE010000204.1 GCA_029865285.1 Chloroflexota bacterium | reverse complement strand
GTCGGGGTAGGGGTCGGCGTCGGGGCGCCAGTGTTCAGCGCAACGCTCTCAAGACCGGCAAAGCTGACACCGCTGCCGGTCATGTAGTCCTTGTTGATCGTCGCAAGGTTCGCCGCCCGCGATGAGCCGAAGAAGACCTTGACCGGTGTTGACCCGGTGATGGCGCCGCCCGAGGCGCTGGTGATCCGCGCCAGGGGGATCTGGAAGTCGGCAAAGTACTGGCCGCTGCCGTCGGACAGGCCGCGCGCACCGCGGCTGTCCTGGCCGCCGCTCGCGTCGAACGGCGTCTCGTAGATGACGGTGGTGGCCGTTCCCGCCGCGTTGGTCACGTAGACGTAGTCGGTCGAAACCGGCTTTCCGTTGAGGCCGACGACGGCCCGCACGGTGTCATCGGACGCCGTTGCTATCTGAACTAACCAGAACGTCGAGTCGAAGCCGCCCTTTGCAGCATCAACCGGGGTGCCGAGCAGACGCATGCGGAAGAAGACGTTCGTGCCGTCGGAGGCGAGGAAGACGGACGCGTTGGTCTCGCCATTACTCGAGATATCGACGCTCGGTGGGCTGATACCCGCTTCATTCTCGGCATCGATAACGGCGCTGCCATCGGTGAAGCGGTAGGCATTCCAAGTGCCAGGCCAGGCGGCAGCACTATCACCCTGAGGGCTTCCCACGGCCAGGACCGCCGGCGCAAGGGCGAGGGCGAGGAGGGGCAGCCCAAGAGCGAGGGTAAGAACGGCTCGGCTGGTGGACGACGCGACGCGGGATGCCATGGAGAGTCTCTCCTACGAGATCTGCGATGAGTGACTCCCCACCGCCGTGCGCTTGGCGCGCTGGCGTCGATGAGATCGTGGTGCAACTATGCACCGGGGTCGATGGGACCGATGTTCTCCGCGGGACCGGTACGATGGTCCGGGGAATCGTGCCGGCCACCAAACCAAAACGCCGGTCCTGTGAAATGGCGCAGAACTGGGGTTCGATCGCGCTTTCTGCGGCGTCGCCCGCTTGCCGCTCTCCTTCGTGTCGACCAGCAGGTGCCCGGCCTACGCTCCGCGTCGAGTTTGATGGCCACTGCCGCGACGGGGGCGGCGCCGTGGCGTACTCCACCTCGTAGTGGATCCCATGCCATCGGGTCCGGTTTTGGTCGGGGTGGGCACGTCGTTGGCCTGACGATATCTAGAATCGCGCATGCGTATCTGGGACCTCGAGGTGGACCGGCTATGCCGGGCGCACCTGCTGGCAGAGCATCGCGAGCTCCATGGCATGTGGAACATCCTGACGCAGGGGAGGTCCGGCTATCGCCGTCACCCCGAGACTCGCCGCTGGACGGGCAGATTGGGCGCCCTCTACGGCCGGCACGAGGCCCAGGCGGCCGAGATGATGAAGCGCGGCTGGCGACACCGCTCCGCATTGGATGCGACTCTCGCCGCGGGCTCCCTGACCACTCAGACCAAGCTCGTGAACTCGCTTGACCAGCAGAACGCGATCCTGCGCGCGAAAGGCTGCGCCTGCCGCGTTGACGGCCCCTAGGCTGCCTCTGCGCCGGGGGTCTGCTACGGGCGACTCAACCGGGACATCCCGAGGCAGACGATGCCGAGACGCCCGGTCCCGCCAACAGGCCCAGAGCCGGCGTTTTCGTGCTCAGAAGGTTGGAGGCGACGACGGGATTCGAACCCGTGTACACGGTTTTGCAGACCGCTCCCTGGCCACTCGGGCACGTCGCCACTTCGCTGGAGCCTGGCTGCCCCGCGAGGATTCGAACCTCGGTTCACGGATCCAAAGTCCGCTGTCCTGCCAACTAGACGACGGGGCATCGGCGCCACCCCACGAGGCTAGCAGGTCATTGAATCATGGGTCACCGCGCGCAGGGCAGAAAAATGGAGCGGAAGACGGGACTCGAACCCGCGACCCTCACCTTGGCAAGGTGATGCTCTACCAACTGAGCCACTTCCGCCCGTTTACCGATTCGCGCCGCGATTGATGGTGCCGAGGGTCAGATTCGAACTGACGACACCCGCCTCTTCAGGGCGGTGCTCTACCAACTGAGCTACCTCGGCCCGCCCGTCGAAACCTGGAGGTGCGGCACTCGCTCGTGGTCGCGTATCGGCGACCGACGATAGCACAGGGCCCGATCGAGCGGCAACCAAGCCGACGGTCGCCCTAATTGGCCGCGACCCGGACGACCCCGACCATGCCGGCCTCGAAGTGCCCGACCAGGTGACAACCGATGACGACCTCCCCTACCGCATCGAAGCGATAGGTGAACTGACCAGTCCCGCGAGCCGCGACGTAGATCCCGGTCACGCCGCTGTCCAGTTGGTCCTGCTGGTCGGGCGGCGCCTGGGCATGCAGCTCGTGGTGCCGGTCCTGGTCAGCCGGGGAGCCGATGAAGAGCTCGTGGGGGAGGTCGGCGCGATTGATCGCAATGATGCGGATCGACTCGCCGACCCGAACGTTGATGGCCGCCGGCTCGAACCGGAAGTCGAGCAGGTCGACGGTGATGACACGCGGATTGGCCTCGGAGCCGAAGGACCCTATCGGCTCTGCGGTGGAACAGGCGGCCAGCGCCAGAACACAGGCGGCCGAGGCCAAAACGAACATGGTGCGGGCGGGACGACGTCCCACCCGCACCACACGTCTGCGCGGGGCGCTCATCGCCCTCAGGAGATGATCTCGTAGGCGAACCTGAAGGCCGGCATCGTCTCGCCGGGGTGGTCGTCCGCGTAGGTCAACTGCGGGATGCGGAAGTTGTAGACGGCACGGGCGTCCTCGCCCTTGTAGATGCCCGGATAGAGGTCGATGAAGTGCCATCCGGGCTCGCCGGCTGCCGGCAGGTAGATGGTGATGTCGCCCTGCCCGGTTACCGAGCACGAGTATCCGAGCATCCCGTTGTCGGACACCAGCATCATGATCTTTCCGGTATCGGTGTCATCGACCCCCGTGACGTGGAGGGTGAGTACGTCGCCCACTCGCACCTGCGTCGTGCCGAGTGGCTCGGCCATTGGACGCACCCGCACCTGGGTGATCGCCACCACGGTCTCCCCGCCCGTCAGGGAGATATCGTGCCAGCCGCCCTTGTC
>JAOUHE010000050.1 GCA_029865285.1 Chloroflexota bacterium | reverse complement strand
CCGATGCGCTGCGCTGCTGGCGGCAGCCCTCCGCCGCGTTGTGGCCGATGCGCAGTCGAGGACCCTGGTGATGGTCGAGCACCGAGTGGAGACGACCCTCGACCTGGTTGATCGGGCAGTGGTGCTGGAGGCGGGCGGCGGGGTCATCGCCGACGGCCCTCCCCGCGAGGTCTTTGCGCGGCTGGGGGACGAGCTGGCGGCCGCGGGGGTCTGGGTGCCTGGCCATCCGTTGCCGCGCACGGGACGCCAGTCGGACGCGGTGCCCGAGCCATTGCTCGTCGCCGACCAGGTCGGCTACCGCTACCCGGGCGCACGCTCGGCGGCGGTCGGCGGCGTCAGCCTGGAGCTGCGCTCGGGTGAGGCGCTGGCGGTCACTGGCGCGAACGGGTCGGGGAAGTCGACGTTGGCGCTGCTGCTCGGCGGGCTGCTGCGACCGACCGCCGGGACGGTGCTGGCCGCGCAGCGGCTGGCCGGGTCGCTCGGCGGCGACCCCGGGCGATGGAGCGCGCGCGATCTTGCGGCTCGCGTCGGATCGGTCTTCCAGGATCCGGAGCATCAGTTCCTGACCGGTCGCGTGGTGGATGAGCTGACGATCGGCCCGGCACGTGCCGGAGTCGATCGCGCCACGGCCCGGTTTCGTGCCGACGAGCTGCTGGCGCGCCTTCACCTCGCCCATCTGGCCGAAGCGAACCCTTTCACCCTCTCGGGCGGAGAGAAGCGGCGCCTCTCGGTGGCAACGGCGCTCGCCGCGCAGCCATCGGTTCTGATCCTGGACGAACCGACCTTCGGCCAGGATCGCAGAACCACCGTCGAGCTGCTGGATCTGCTGGCTGTCCAGCGTGATGCCGGGACCGCGATCTGCTTCGTCACCCACGACGCCGCCTTTGCCGAGGCGCTCGCCGACCGCACGCTGCGGCTGCCGTCGCCATGATCCGCTTCACGCCGATCCGACCCGACCCCGCCGCCCCGCTCGCGCGGGCCAACCCGGTCGCCAAGTTGATCGCCGCGGCCGTCCTGATGGGCGTTCTGTTTGTCTCCGCCGACCCCCTCACCGCTGCGCTGGTCCTCGCCGGTCTGGCCCTCTGCCTTCCGCTTGCCGGCGTGCCGCCCCGGGACCTGTTGGCCCGTACCTGGCCGCTGCTGCTGGCGGCGGTATCGGTCGGCGTGCTGAATGTCGTCCTGGGTTCGAGCGGTACCGGCGCAGTCGGATGGCTCGCCGGCATCGGACTCGGGCTTCGGCTGCTGGCGATCGCCCTGACCGGGGTGCTGGCCCTTGCCACCACCGATCCGACCGACCTGGCCGATGCGCTGCAGCAGCAGGCGCGCCTCTCCGCACGCGTGGCGGTCGGGGCGCTGGCCGCCGTCCGGCTCCTGCCGATCCTCGCCGCCGAGTGGCAGATCCTGCGCCTGGCGCGCCGCGCTCGTGGCGTCCAGGCCGGGCGCTCCCCGGTCGCAGCGGGGCGGATGGCGCTCGGGATGCTGCTCACCCTGCTGGTCGGAGCGGTTCGTCGCGCCACCCGCCTGGCCGCCGCCATGGAGTCCCGTGGGTTCGGCGCTCTGCCCTGCCGAACCATTGCGCGGCCCGGCCGGATGCGGGTCGCGGACTGGGGCTGGATCTCGGCGGCCGTGCTCCTCGGCTTCGGGGCCGTTTCGGTGAGCCTCGCCACTGGCAGTTGGCGGTTTGTCTTCGGCTAGGGCGGGTGTTGCCAGCGCCGCGCTCGGCATCGGAGCGTACCGCCAGGGATTCCACGAATCGGGCCCGGTATTCCGGCCACATTGCTCGGATACGGAGGAATCGGCCGGGATTCCGCGTCATCTCGGTCCGTACGCTCAAATGCCGAGCGGCCACCCGTGCCGAGCGCGCAGCTCTGATGACGGAGGCGGTCAGATCGCGGGATGCGCGCCGGTGAACGGCTCCAGCCAGGTCGGCTCGTGCTGCGTGCCCACGTAGCGCGCCGGGTCGAACGGTGCGAGTGACAGCGTTTGCGCCTCGCCCTCGGAGATCAGCTCGGCGAGCAGCAGCCCCATGATCGCGGCGTAGGGGAGGCCGTGGCCGGTCAGGCCACACGCCAGGTAGCCGCCGGGGACCGGCGTTCCGTCCTCCGCCGGGAGTCGCCCCATCATCGGGATCTCCAGCGACGCGAAGTCGAGCAGGCCGGTCCAGCAGCGCACGATCCGGGCATCGGCGGCGGCTGGATGAAGCCGCCCGAGCAGGCCCGCCAGCAGCGGAGGCACCGCCGGTGCCACGTCCATCGCGTACGAGCCGATCCCCATCTCACGGTCCGCCACCGAGAAGCCGCCGATCAGCACCTCGCCGGTGCGGAGTTGCCGCCAGTACTCGTTGCACTGGTTCGTCTCAAAGCCGGGGCCCAGGATCGGGGGGATCGGCTCGGTCACACAGACGTGCTCGCGGATGGGGGTCAGGTTGGCGCCGATGTGCGGCACCAGCACCGGTGTCCAGGCGTTCGTTGCGAGCAGTACGGCCCCCGAACTCACCTCGCCGTGCGAGGTGGCGACGCCGGCCATCCGGCCGGATTGGACGAGTACCTTCTCCACGCGCACCCCGGTCACGACCGAGGCGCCGCGCGCCCGGGCCGCGGCCAGCAGCGCGTACACCAGGTGGATGGGGTGCAATTGCCCATCGCGAGGCGTCCATTTGGCGCTGCGCACCTGGCCGAGGTCCACCCCGGGAGCCAGTTCACCCAGTCGATCAGGACCGATGATCTCGACCTCCAGCCCCTCCGCCGCCTGGATCGTGGCCATGCGGCGGCCGTGGGCCTCATCGGCCTCCGTGGTGAAGAGGTCGAGTGAGCCGGTGCGATCCCAGTCCACGCCGCCGGGCAGGACGCCCTGGAGCTCTTCCAGCAGGTCGAGCGAGCGCATCGTGTAGTCGAGAATGGAGCGCCCGCCCGCCCGCTGGACGAGCTTCGTCACCCGCGGGAAGTGCCCTCCCAGGCCGGCGAGGGCCATGCCCGCCAGGCGCCCGCTCGCGCCGCTCGCCGGAGCGTTGGCGTCGATCACCAGCGGTCGCATCCCGGCCAGCGCCAGTCGGTACGCTGCCGAGGCTCCGACCATTCCCGCTCCCACCACCACCACCTCGGCCGTCGCGGGCAGCTCGGCGTGCGGGTCGGGGGCGAAGACGATCGGCTCGGGGGGCGGTGCGAACCGCGGGACAGCGCTCATCGGGAGCCGAGTGTACCCTCGCGGCATGCCCCGCTCCGAGGAGCTTCGCGTTCGGTCCGGCGAGATCCACCTTGCCGGGGTTCTGACCCTGCCCGACGCCCCTCCCCCAGACCAGCGTCGTGGCCGCTACCCGAATGTGCTGCTCCTGCCGTCCTGGTTGCCGCGCGACCGCGGTGGCCACTACGACCGGACCGGGCACCCGACGTGGTTCGGTCCGGCTGCGGCCGCTCCCGGTCTGCTCGAGCGTCTCGCCGACGCGCTGGCTGAGCGCGGTGTGGCGACGCTCCGCTGCGACGCGCGCGGCTGCGGTGCCTCCGACGGGGTCTGGGAGGCGGCCGATCTGTTCACCCGCATCGACGACGCGCGCGACCAGCTGGCGGCCATGCGCGGCCACGGGGCGCTCGACCTGCGCCGCACCGGGATCGTCGGGCACGGTGAGGGGGCGACCCTTGCGATCGCGGTGGCAATCGCCGATCCGGTCGTCTCGGCCATGACCCTGGTGGGAGCTTCAGCCCGTTCGTGGCGCGACACGCTGCGACGCGCCGCGGCGACTCGCGGTCGCACCGGTAACGATCGTGAGCATCCGCTCGTCGCCGCCCTCGACCTGTGGAGCGAGGATCTGCTGGAGCGCGCCGAACGACGAGAGGCCTCGTTCGATCTGCGCCTGCGCGGCGGCGAGCGCGTGACGATGAACCTTGCCGCCATCGAGCAGGCGATCCACACCCCGCCGCTCGCGCTCGTGACCATGCTCCACCGGTCGGTGACGCTGGCGCACGGCATGGCCGACAGCTGGGCCGATCCGGCCGAGTCGGCTCTCATGGCCGAGGGGCTTCGTGCCGCAGCTCCCGCCGACGCCCCGCCCCGCCTGATCAGCGTCCCCGACGCCGGGCACGACCTGGCCGAGGCGAGCGACACGGTCATCGAGGAGCTGGCCGATGACCTCGCCGCCCGCCTGCTCCCGAGGGAGCTTCCCCCGGTGCTGGTCGCGATCGAAGCGATGGGGTGAGGTACGATCCGCCCGTGAGTCTGCCGAACCCGGGCGATGCGGCCCCCGCATTCCGCATGACCGCCGACGACGGCCAGTTGGTCTCTACCGAGAGCCTCTCCGGGTCGCGCTTCGTCTTCTACTTCTACCCGAAGGACGACACCCCAGGCTGCACACGCCAGGCGTGTTCGCTGCGGGACAACTGGGAGCAGGTGCTGGCCACCGGGGCTGAGGTCTTCGGCGTCTCGCCCGATTCGGTGGCGAGCCACGCCAGGTTCCGCGCCAAGTACGAACTGCCGTACCGCCTCCTCTCCGATGAGGGACACGCGGTCGCGGAGGCGTTCGGCGTGTGGGTCGAGAAAACCTTCCTGGGCAAGAGCTACATGGGGACCGAGCGAACCACCTTCGTCATCGGTCCTGACGGGCGGATCGAGCACGTGCTGCCGCGCGTCAAGCCAGAGGAGCACGTGGGCCGGCTCTTGGAGTTACTCGCCGCATGATGTGGATCGCCATCGCCGTCGTCCTTGTCGCCTGGTTCGCCGGGCTTCTCCTCCAGTTGGGCCCGCTGGTCAACCTGCTGCTGGTGCTGGCCGCCGTGCTGCTGGTCGTGCAGGTCATCAACGAGCGCGAGGAGCAGGCGTAGTGGGGTGGGCCGGCCTCGCGTGGCGCGCGGTCCCGGTTGTCCTGCTGCTCGCCTGGCTGCTTGCCCTGATCGGCGGTTTCAGCGGAGGCGGTCTCGTTCACCTGCTCGTCCTCGGGGCGCTCGCCTCCGTGGCCTGGGACCCGATGAAGGGTCAATCCGGCTAGTACCCCGCTCGTCCGCGACGGCCGAGATGTCACGTCCATCGGCTACGCTTGCGATCCGTGAAACTCCTGCATTTCGCCGATCTCCATCTCGACGCGCCCTTCGCATGGGCCAGCCCCGCCGTGGCTCGACGGCGTCGCCAGAATCGGCGCGAGACCCTCGGACGCATCCTGGAGCTGGCAGAGACTGAGGCGGTCGACGCCATCCTGAGCGCCGGCGACCTGTTCGAGCACGAGCGCTTTACGCCGGACACCATCGAGTTCCTGCGCGCGACCTTTGGGCGGACGGATCGGCCCATCTACCTCGCCCCGGGCAACCACGACTGGTACTCGCCCCGCAGCCCGTACGCGCTGGCCTCCTGGTCGGCCAACGTGCACCTCTTCACCGAGGACCACCTCACGCCGGTCACCCTTGCGGATGGGTTGACCCTGTGGGGCGCCGCTCACCGCGCTCCTGCCAACACCGATGGCTTCTTTGCCCGCTTTTCCACCGACCGTGGTGGCATCAATCTGGTACTGGCGCACGCGTCGGAGCGCGGCGCACTCGCCTTCCAGGAGTCGGGAAAGCAGCCGCACGCGCCGTTCGACGCCAGCGAGCTGGAGGCTGCGGGGATCGCGCACGCGTTCCTCGGGCACTATCACGTCGCACGCGACCGTGAGCGCCACACGTACCCGGGCAATCCGGATCCACTCGAATTCGGTGAGTCTGTCGGACGAGGCGCCGTCATCGCCGAGGTCGCCGACGATGGTGCAGTGACGCGCGCGCGCCACTCGGTGGCCGTCAGCGCCGTGCACAACATCGACGTTCCGCTCGACGGCTGCCAGCATGCCGATGACGTTCGCGACCGCGTCGGCGCGGCGATCGCCGATCTCTCCGGCTCGGTACGGGTGACCCTTGCCGGGGAGGTGCCGGCCGCGCTGCCGATCAGCCCACGTGAGTTGCAGTCACTCGGAGATCACCTCGACGGCCTCCTCGTCCGCAGCGGCGCGATCCGCCCCGCCTACGACCTCGAGGCGATCCGTCAGGAAGCAACGGTTCGCGGGCAGTTCGCCCGCGACACGGATGCGATCGAGGACGAAGAGCGCCGACGACGCGTGCTCATCACCGGCCTGCGAGCCCTCGAGGGCCGCCCCGACCTTGAGGTCGCCTGACCGATGTGGATCGAGCGGGTGGTTGCGCGTGCCTTTGGACCATTTCAGGACGCAACGCTCGAGTTCGGCGAGGGGATGACCGTGGTCGTCGGACCCAACGAGGCCGGAAAGACCAGCTGGCACGCCGCCACCCGACTCGCGCTCACCGGCCTGCGCCGGGGACCGGGCATGACCAAGGAAGCGCACGAGCTCATCAAGCACCATCGCCCCTGGGATGCTCCGGAGCGATGGGAGGTTGACGCACGCCTCCACCTGGCGGACGGCCGCGCGATCGACATCAGCCAGGACCTGGCGGGCAAGGTGGCCTGCCGCGCCCAGGACGTGGTGCTGGGCGGCGACGTTTCGGGCGAGATCGTCAACGAAGGAACACCCGATGCCAGTCGGTGGCTCGGCCTGGATCGAGACGCCTTCGCCTCGGTCGCGGCGGTCAGCCAGGCGCAGATCATGGCCGTCGCCGACAACGCGGCATCGCTCCAGGACGATCTCCAGCGGGCCGCCGCCACGCGCGGGACCGATGCCACCGCCGCCGAGGCGATCGACCAGCTGAAGGCCTTCCGCCGCGAGTCGGTCGGCGCTGACACGAAGGCCGCCGTCGGACCGTTTCGCACGGCGCTTCGCGATCAGGAGGCGGCGGATAGAGACTTGAGCGAGGCGCGACGCCTGCACGCCGAGTACCTGGAGCGCCGGGCGCGGCTCGAGCTGGCCGAGGCGGCGCACCTTGCGGCGAGCCGCACGCAGGCCGAGGTCGAAGCGGCTCGTGCACGGCGGGAGTTTGAGGACATGGCGCGGCGGACCGCCCGCGCCGAACAGCTCGCGGCCAGGCATCCGGCCGCGCCGGCCGGCCTGGATGCTCAGAACGTGCTGGCTGGCGAGGTAGCCGCCGCGCTGGACGGTTGGCGCCGCCGCCCGACGCCGCCACCTCTCGAGGGACCTGGCAGCGCGGAACTCGCGGCCCAGATCGCCGCTCTGCCGACGGTGCCGGACGGCGATCGCCGTCCTGACCCGGAGGTGGTGGACGCGTCCCGCGCACTCGATCTCGCCGAGGAGGCCCTGCGGCTGCATCACGATCGTCCCGCGACGCCGGTCGACGTGCCCCCGGCAGCGTCAGAGAAACCGGGGACGGCCGGCTGGGCCGTCCCGCTGCTGGTCGGCGGGGCAGCAGCGGTCGCCGGTATCGCATTGATCTGGCTGCAGTTGACCATTCCCGGCATTGCGCTGGCTGCGATCGGGGTCGTGCTCGCCGGCTGGGGATGGTCTCGTCGGGCTCCGGCCCGTCGCCGGAGCACTGACTCGGGAGTGGCTCGCCGCCTCGACGAGGAGCGGGCCGCGGCGTGGCAGTCGAAGAAGACGACGCTCGACGCGACCCTTCGGGATGCCGAGGCACGGATTCTCCAGGCGCTCACTGCGCGGGGAGCAGCCGCCGACGGGGCGCCCCGAGCGGCGTTGACTGCATACGAGATCGCCTGTGCGGACCGCGCGACGCAGGCCCAGGCCGCCGCCGGCGCCGAGGGGCTGCGCCAGGCGCTCGCGTCCCGGAGCGCCCTCGAGGCGAGCGCGGCTCAGGCACAGCAGACGATCACTGCCGCGGATGCCGCGCTGCGCACCGCCGCCGCCAGCGTGGGCGAGCGGCCGGACGGCACGGTCGAGGAGATCGAGGCCGGCCTGGCGGCCTGGCAGGCGCGCTGGGCGGAGGCGGTGCGCGCCGTCGAGGTGGCCATCCGCGAGTGGCAGGAACTCGAGGGGCTGATGGACGGCCGAACGATGGAGGAGTGGCGCGAGGAGACCTCCCGGCGGGGCGCTGCCGCAGAGCGGCTTGCCGAGGCGCTCGGCGGACAGCCACCGATCCTGGAGGTCGGCGTGGATCCCGAGGCCGCCGAATCGAGCGCCCGCGCCGCGACAGCGACCGCCAGGGCCGCCGTCGATGCCCTGACCGGGGAGGTTCGGTTGACCGCCGCCGCGCTGCCCGATGTCGCCGAAGCCGAGGAGCGCGCCGCCGCCGCCCGCGCCGAGGTTGCCCGTGTCACGGAGCTGGCCGAGGTGCTCGACCAGACCCTGGATCTGCTCCAGGCGGCTGAACGGCGCGTGCACCGCGACATCGCGCCGGTGCTCAAGGCGTCGGTCGAGCGCTACCTGCCCGCGATCACCGGCGGTGCGTACCACGAGGTCGGGGTCAACCCACGCGACCTTTCGGTCGACGTCAAGGAGACGCACACCGGCCAGTGGCGGGACGCCAGGCTGCTCTCGGAGGGGACCCGCGAGCAGGTCTACCTCCTGCTCCGCGTGGCGATGGCCGAGCACCTGGTGACCACCGCCGAGACAGCCCCACTCCTCCTCGACGAGGTGACCGCCCAGGCGGACCCCGACCGCAAGCGACAGGTACTCGACGTCCTGCGCGCGGTCAGCGCGGACCGCCAGGTAGTTCTCTTCAGCCATGATGCGGACGTGCTTGCCTGGGCCGACGGCACCCTCACCGGGCCACGCGACAGGGTGATCCGGCTGGGCGGCTGGTAGGATTCGCCCGATCCCACGGCCATCCTGCCAGGCGAACCGATGCCCACCGACCGACTCCCAACACCCGAGCGCGTCCTGGTCGTCGCCGCGCATCCGGACGACATCGAGTTCGGTGCGGCGGGGACGGTGGCGCGCTGGATCTCGGAAGGCGCCGAAGCCCACTACCTGCTGCTGACCAGCGGCGACAAGGGGAGCGACGACCCCCAGGCAGACCCCGCGACCCTCGCCGCGACCCGCGAAGCCGAGCAGCGCGCGGCCGCAGCGGAGATCGGCGTGGCGCATGTGGACTTCCTCGGCGAGCCCGATGGCCAGGTCGAGTCGAGCCTGCGGCTGCGCGAACGGATTACCCGTGCGATCAGGGCCTTCCGTCCCGAGGTGGTGATGACCCACGACCCGACCGTGCTGTTCGTGAACAACGAGTGGGTGAATCACCCGGACCACCGCGCGGCCGGACTGGTGGTGGTCGATGCCGTCTTTCCGACCGCGCGGGACCCGTTGAATTTCCCCGAGCACCTCGCCGCCGGGCTGGGCGCCTGGAAAGTTGCGGAACTGTTCCTGTGGAGCACGAACGAGGCCAACCAGCTGGTCGACATCGGCGCGACGCTCGACCGCAAGATCGCTGCATTGGCCCACCACGCCAGCCAGTTCCGTGACTTCGCGGAGACGGATCGTTGGCTGCGCCGCGGCGCGGAGGAGTTGGGCGAGCGAGCCGGCTATGCCGCCGCGGAGGGCTTCCGCCGGGTGATGCTCGCGAGATGACCCGCTCCACGGGGCGGGTGCGCTGGCTCGCTGTCTCTCTTGGCGCCGCCGTCCTGATGGCGGCCTGCACGGCGACGATCCTGCCCACGCCGTCGGCGACACCCCGCGCCGTCACGGATCCGGCCGCTGAGCACGAAGCGGCACGCCTCGTGGCGCGCAAGTTCCTGGCCGCCTGGCGCGGAGAGCGTTATGAGCGGATGGTCGAGCTGCTGGCTCCCGCCGATCGCGACCGCTTCACGGCCGATGCGGTCACCGGTCTGCTGCGCGACTTCGCCGAGATGGCCGGCGTCACGAGCCTGGCGGCCGAACCGGGGCCGGTGCTGGCGACGAGCCTGCCGCCGGACGGCGCGGTGCTGGGGCCGCGTCAGGCAGTCACCATCCCGATTCGCCTGGCCTTCGAGACCGATCGATTCGGCCGCGTGGCATTCCAGCGGATGCTGACCCTCACTCCCGGGCCGGAGGGCTGGGAGGTCCGTTGGCGGGCTGCGCTGCTCTTCCCCGAACTCGGCGACGACGGCACGCTCGAGCTGACCCGCAACCTCGGGGCGCGCGGACAGATCCTCGCGGCCGACGGCACGGTCTTCGCGCAGGTTCGCGAAGACGGGACCCGGGTCTACCCGCAGGAGTGGCTGGCCGGGCAGACGATCGGCTGGGCCTCACCGGCTGGCGAGGCGGAACTGGCGGCGCTGGGACCCGACTACCGCGTCGGCGACCTGGTCGGTCGCAGCGGCCTGGAGCAGGGAGCAGAGGCGCTTCTCCGCGGATCGCCCGGGTACGTCCTGTCGGCTGTTCCTGGCCCGGGCGCTGAGCCGGGAGCTGTGCCGCTGACCCTCCTCGAGCGGCCGGCGGTGCCCGGTGCCGACCTCACCATCACCATCCGCCCCGATCTCCAGCGCATCGCCGAGGACGCCATCGGGACCTACAACGAAGCGGCCACCGCGATCCTCGATCCACAGAGCGGCGACGTCTGGGCGCTCGCATCGGCGCCACTCTTCAATCCGAACGCGATGGTGCTCGGCACCACGCTGGCCGGCGTGCCGCTCAGGACGCCTGGCGCGTCCGCCCGGCGCAACCACGCGGTCGAATCAGGCTATCCGGCGGGGTCGTCGTTCAAGCCGTTCACCCTGCTGGCGGCGCTGCGGACCGGCGTGGCGGACCGGTCCACCAGGATGTCCTGCAACGGGACCTGGGTTTACGACGGATTCACCTTCCGAAACTACGAGATGCACTCGCTGGGCAACAGCGTGTCGCTCACCACGGCCATGGCGTTCAGCTGCAACACCACCTACATGCCGCTCTCGATCCGTGTCTGGGACGCCGATCCGAAGGCGCTGACCGCGCTCATCTCCGAGTTCGGGTTCGGGCGGCCTACCGGCGTTGCCCACCTGGCAGAGACGGCCGGCATCTTGCCCGATGCCGCCTACTACGAGGGAACGCCGCGATGGGACGGCGGCTTCCGACCGTACGGCCCGTTCGACCAGATCCAGCTGTCGATCGGCCAGGGGGAGTACCTCGGCAGCGCGCTCCAGCTGGCCAATGCGTACGCGGCGTTCGCCAACGGCGGCACGCTGTGGGTCCCGCGCCTGGTCAGCGAGGCGACGCTCCCCGACGGCCGAGTTGTCGAGCGGAATGCCAAGCGGATCGCCCACGTGGTCGAGCTGGCCGCCGACGATTGGGTCTTCCTGCGCGAGACGCTGCGAGCC
>JAOUHE010000049.1 GCA_029865285.1 Chloroflexota bacterium | reverse complement strand
TTCGGGATCGAGACCAGGGTGTTCATGGTCAAAATCAGCTACGAGCAGAAGCCATATCGGCGCAGTTTCATCGAGACGTTCGGCGCGACGGTCGTGCCGTCGCCATCTCGCGAGACGAACGCGGGGCGCGCCATCCTCGCGGCCGATCCAAGCTCGACCGGCAGTTTGGGGATCGCCATCAGCGAGGCGGTCGAGGTGGCCGCCACCCACGATGACACGAACTACTCGCTCGGCAGCGTCCTCAACCACGTCCTGCTCCATCAGACGGTGATCGGGCAGGAGGCGATCAAGCAGATGACCATGGCCGGCGAGACGCCCGACGTGGTGATCGGCTGCGCGGGGGGAGGCTCCAATTTCGCGGGCATCGCCTTCCCGTTCCTCGCCGAGCGCCTGCACGGGCGCTCTTCCACGCGTTTCCTGGCGGTGGAGCCGGCCTCGTGCCCATCCCTGACCAAAGGGGAGTATCGGTACGACTTCGGCGATACGGCGGGGTCCACGCCGCTCCTCAAGATGCACACCCTGGGGAACGGCTTCCGGCCGGCCCCCATCCACGCCGGTGGGCTGCGCTATCACGGCATGGCGCCGATGGTCTCGCACCTCTACGAGTTGGGCTTCCTGGAGGCGAAGGCCTACGGGCAGAACGCCTGTTTCGACGCCGCACTGGCGTTCGCGAGGACCGAGGGAATCATCCCGGCGCCGGAGTCGAGCCACGCCATCCGCGCGGCGATCGACGAGGCGCTGGCAGCACGCGAGGCGGGGGAGGAGCGCGTGATCCTCTTCAACCTGTCGGGCCACGGCTACTTCGACATGGCCGCCTACGACGACTACCTGGCCGGTCGCCTGGTGGACGTGGAATACGAGCCGCAGATGGAGGCGGTGGCCGTCTAGCTGTGCGCAGTGACGAGGCGCCCCGCAGTGTCGGGCCGCGGGGCGCCTCAGCCCACGTACTACGCGGGGGCCAACCCCGCTGGCTCGTCCGGTTCGCCCTCGATGGTGACCCGCGGTATCCAGTCGAGGAACCGCGGCATCCACCAGTTCCAGTCGCCGAGCAGGGTCATCGAGGCCGGCAGGAGGACGCTTCTGATCACGGTCGCGTCGATGAACACGGCGACCGCAAGCCCCAGGCCGAGCTGCTGGAGGAAGACGAACTTCAGGGTCACGAAGACCGCGAAGACCACGACCATGATCGAGGCCGCGCTGGTGATCGTGGCCGAGGTCGCCGAGATTCCGGTGGCGACCGCAGCATGCGACTCGGCCCCACGGTCGCGCGCCTCCTTGATGCGGGTCAGGATGAACAGGTGGTAATCCATCGACAGCCCGAACAGGACCGTGAACACGAAGATGGGAACCCAACTCTCGATCACGCCACTGGGGGTGATCCCGAGAGGCTCCGCCAGCCAACCGTCCTGGAAGACGAGAACCAGGGCGCCGTACGCGGCCGCCGTGGACAGCAGGTTCAGCACGATCGCCTTGATCGGGATGACGATCGAGTGGAACGCCACGAGCATCAGCAGAAACGACAGGCCGAGCACGAACAGAAAGATCAGTGGCGTTCCGTCCGTGTAGACCTTGGTGACGTCCGCAGACACGGCGGCTCCGCCGCTGACGTAGGCCCGGACGCCGGGCGTGTCGCCGAAGACGGACGGGTTGAGTTCCTCGCGCACCTCGCGGACCAGGTCCCGGTTGGCATCGTCGTTCTGGCCGCCGGCCATGGTGAACGAGACAGCGGCAGCCGTTCCGTCGCGAGATAGCGTCACCTCGACCGGCTCGTTCAGCCCATCGAGTTGCAGGCCCTCGACCTTGAGGCGTTCGATCGCTGCTTGCGTGCCGGGCTCATCAGCCTTGGTCACGATCACCGCCAGCTGAAGTTGGGTGCCGCCCGGCCACTTCTCGTTCAGCAGCTTCACTCCGGCCACGCCGTCGATCGAATCTGGGAACGCCGTGATGTCCGTGACACCTATCTTCAGATGGAGAACGGGCGAGCCGAGGGCGAGGAGGACGGCCGCCGACAGGATCGTCAGGGCGATGGGGCGCGCCATGACCGCGGTGACGAGCCGGGCCCAGAACCCCTCGCCCTCGTGGCGGCCCCCGCGCCGGTTCAACCAACCGAGTGCCGAGCGACCCCACCGACTGATCGGGCCAAGCGGCAGGGCCACGGCGAGTCGCGGCAGCCAGGTCGCCGGCCGACCGAGATTGACTCGATCGCCCAGGATCGAGAGCGTGGCCGGGAGGAAGGTCAGACTGCCAATGACGGATACCAGGACCACGGATACCGTGGCGACCGCCATCGAGGTGAAGAAATTGATCCCGAGGGTCACCAGGCTGGCGAGCGAGATCATCACCGCCAGTCCGGAGAAGAAGACGGCGCGTCCGGCCGTGGCGCTCGAGGCCTCGATCGCCCGGCTGCGAGACCGGCCCCGTGCCCGCTCGACTCTGAATCGGGTGATCATGAACAGCGAGTAGTCGATGGCGACGGCGAGTCCGATGAGTACGACAAGCTGGGTCGCGTACGGGCTGACCGGCCCGACCAGCTGGCTGTAGATGCCGAGGATCCCGAACGCCGCCACCAGGGACGTGATCGCGAGCACCAGCGGTATGACCGAGGCAACCACTGCGCCGAACGCGACCAGCAGGATGATCATGGTCAGCGGGATGGTGAGCTTCAGCGAATCATCGAGGCCCTCCGAGATCAGCCTGGTGATGTCGTCGCTGATGAACGTATTGCTGAGGACGTGGACGGTGAGCTCCGGGTGAGCGGTCCGCGTTGCATCGATGATGGGAAGCACCGGCTCCAGGAGCACTCGGACACGATCGACATCGCCCGGCACGCGCGCCGGGAACCGCACGGTCGTGCCATCGGCCGATACGAGGCCGGCCTCGGGTGGAGCATCGAACGGGTTGACGAGCTGGTCGAAGGTCAGGGTCGAGGTGCCGTCGATGACGGCCGCTGAATCACGGAGGTGGCTGACGAACTCACCCACGGCCGACTGGAAGGACGGGTCCGCGGCGGCACCGGGGCCGCCCGCGACGACGAAGTAGAGCTGCTCGAACGGGTCGTTGGCGCCGCCCGCCTCGAAGACCTCCCAGGCCTCGGTCGCCTCGAGCTTCTGGTCGTTCGGGTTGGCGTTGGCGTCCCCGGTGTCGATGCCGCCCATGGACAGGCTGCCGACGAAGAGCCCGATTGTGAGGACGAACCACAGGCCGAACACCGGCCAGCGGTATCGCGCACTCCACATGGCGACCCGGACGGTGGCCGGTTCGCGGGTCAGGTGGTCATCGACATCGGTCGTCTTCAAGGCGAGTCTCCTTCAATCCCGTGGCTGCCTGTGGCAGCGAAAACTCTCCCGGCTCGGCAGCGGCCGGCGTCCTTTTTTGCGCAGATGCCCCCGCGGCGTCAGGCCCGGGTACGACCTTCAACCATCGCGCGCCAGAGCACGAACAGGCCGATGACGATGATGCCGACGTACCAGTAATCGAGGACCGCGACTGCATCATCCCCTATCAACAGCGCTCCGCCGACCACGGCCAGGATGCCGCCGGGGATCAGCGGCCAGAAGTGATGCTGGGCGACCCGCACGATCGCGCCGATGACCCAGATCGACAGGAATCCGAGACCCAGGCCCAGCACGATGGCGCCGCTGGCGGCCTCGTCAGTCGCGAAGGTGAGACTCTCCGAGAGGATGATCCCCGTCCCGAGGCCGGTCATGATCCCGCCTGGGACGAGCAGACCGTACGTGCGCGTGTAGGCGAAGGCACCCAGCAGTCCGACGCCGATGATCAGCACAATCCAGCCACCGATGTCGGTTGTCGGCTTGAAGACCTGCGATGCCAGCCCACCGATCCCGACCACGATGAGGATGAGGGCCAAAACGTAGCGATTGTTTCCTTCCACGCGAACCTCCTTTGAACGGGCCACGGACGACCCGACGCGCCAAAACAACACACCTCGGGGGCCGCGTCCTGGCTCGGATGTTCGAAGGTGCAAACTTCACGTCACAAGGGCCAAAGGTCACAAAGCGGCATCGCGTACGAACGCTGGCTTCACCCCGCTTCACGCGGTGCGCGGTGGCCATTGCATGGGACAGAAGAGTTCCGCGCAACGGGCCACCTTCGGAAAACGTCGGACGCGTCCAGGCGACTTGCTGGCGGGGTCAGCGGGCGGTCGGGGGGAGGCAAGGGCCGACGCCGTTCACGCGGTCGCCGGGGTCAGATCGTCCCGTCGCGACCTCCGCGTCAGCAGGCGCATGGCCGAGAAGATGACGCTCCATCCCAACGCCAGCGTCGCCACGGCGATGAGGCCGTATCCGAGCTCCGGGTAGACCGCAACCAGCGATGGGAAGGGGAATGGGATCAACTGCGCCAACCCGAACAGGGAGAAGACGGCGACCAGGTTCAGGGCCACGGTCAGGATCAGGGTCCATCGTCCACGCCGCATGCGCCGCCGCCAGCCCAGGACGATCCCAAGGATCTGGATGAACGGCGTCAGCACGATGGCCCAATAGAGGAAGCGGTTCATGAACGGCGCCGAGATCGGCTCGGGCGCGGGCCCGCCGTGGAGCAGGCTCAGGACACCCTGTGCGATCCCATCGACCTGGCTCAGCTGCTCGAACCCGGTGGCATTGACAAGCAGCACGATTCCCAGGTCGCCATCGGGCAGCAGCGTGATGAAACTGTGGTAGTTGAACACGTCACCGGAATGGAAGAGCATCGGTTGCCCCTCCCAGGTGACCGCGCCCCAGCCCATGGCGTACCGAGCGTCTGTGCCCGGCACGTCAACGGCGGGGGCATGCAATTCGGCGATGCCTTCCGGCGCGAGGATCGCCGTATCGCCGTATCGGCCGTCATCGAGGTGCGCGATCGCGTAGTGCGCCAGGTCCTCGGCGCTCGCCATCAAGGATCCCGTCGGGCCATAGACCGGCGGCACCGGCCTGTCAAGCGCGAAGGTACGGCCGATCATGTAGGTGTGCCCGTCGGACAGGCCATCGGCCACCGCCTGGTCACGGGACGTGAACGAGTGCTGCATGTCGAGCGGCGCGAAGATGTGCTGGGTCACGTAGTCGCCGTAAGGCTGTCCCGCGACCTTCTCGACCACCAGGCCGGCGATCGAATAGTTGATGTTGCTGTACTGGTACGCGGTGCCGACCGGCTGGGTGAGCTCGATCGAGCCGAGTCCGCGCACCGTGTCCTCAAGACCTTGCTGGCTGGACCAGAAGCCGTTGCCATCCTTCTCGGAGATGCCCGTCGTCTGGCGCAGCAGGTCGCGGATCGTGATCTTCGCCGACGCCTCCTGGTCGGCAAGTCGGAACCAGGGCAGGTATCGCTGGACCGGGGCGTCCAGGTCGATCTTCCCCGCCTCCACCAGCTGCATCACCGCCATGGCCGTGAACGACTTGGTGATCGAACCGATGCCGAAGGGGGTCTGCGGCGTGACTGCCCGCCCGGACGAATCGGCGGTGCCAAAGCCCTGTGCATGGATGATCTGATCGCCCTGGACGATCGAGAGGGCCATCCCGGGGATGTCGAGATCGTGCAGCTGGGTCGTGATGTAGGCATCGACGGCGGCCACGTCCGACTCCTGCACCGTGGTGGGGTCGGCGCTGACCTGTCCGCCGAGCGGCGCCAGCAGCAGAGCGGCACCGACCACGCCCAGGACCGCCGAGCGGACCCGCAGCCTCCGAGATTGCATCGTGGTCATCGGTTGCGTTCGGGCCTGGCGAGCAGGACGGCGAGCGACCTGCCGGCAAACTGGGTGGTCACGGCGAACCTCCACTCACGTCCGTGCTACGAAGCGGGGGGCGGCCAGCCCGCCACCCGATCGCGCCCGGCCGAGCATTCTTGTTCTTCACGCCGCTCGGGAAGTGCCGAATGGCCCGTCTTGAGCGATGCGCATGGCTGCCATGGCTGCGCTAGGATCCGGGCCATGGCACGGGCGACATGGAACGGAGCGGTGATCGCGGAGAGCGACCGCTTCGAGATCGTCGAGGGGAACGTCTACTTCCCGCCCGAGACGGTCAACGCGGAGTACCTGCGTCCATCCGACACCCATACGGTGTGTCCCTGGAAGGGGACCGCCTCGTACCACGACCTGGAGGTGGACGGCGTGCGGAACCCGAACGCCGCCTGGTACTACCCCGAGACGAAGGCCGCAGCGAAGAACGTGGAGGGCTACATCGCCTTTTGGCACGGAGTGAGCGTCGAGCGCTGACGCGCCACGACTACTCGCCGGTCAGCCCCAGGCCCTGGCTGCCGGCCGTCAGGGTCAGGCTGCGGGCCTCGATCTGGTAGCTCACCGAGGAAGCGTGCAGGACGGCGGTCACCGCCGATTCCATCTGGCCCTCCGGTTCCCCGCAAGCGCGCTTGGTGAGGACGATCTCGCTGAACTGCATCGTCGCACCGCTCAGCGTGTACGTGCCGCCGCCGGAGTTGCATCCGGTGTTCACGGACACTGTCCCGTCGGCGTGAAATTGCAGCGTCGCCACCACGTCAGCCGGGAAGCTCGACACGGTGTCGCCGTCGATGATCGAGACAACCGTCCAGGTCGGGCCGACCAACGGCAGGTCCGGATCGGCGATCTCGCGGTCGAGCAGCGTGATCACCGTGCCCTCGTGCGTCAGGACCAACCCATCACTGTCAAAGGTGATGGTCGGGTTCGAACCGAGGAACGCGAAGAGCCACTCGTCCTGGGCGGAACGCTCCTCGTCACAACCCATCTCCGTCATGGAGCCGCCATTCGCCACCAGGTGCCCGTCGGAGATCGCGTAATCGGCGCCATAGATGTTGCACCCGGCGGAGGCGCCCAGGCGCCCATCGGCCAGGGTGAGTCTGATCCTCGTGCCTGGCACGAGAGGACGCTCAACGCCGTCCTTCAGCACCGATATCGAGAGGAAGGTGCGCCCCTCGAGCGTCGCTCCGGGGGTCTGCGAGCAGGCGGTGAGCAGAAGCAGCAGCGGGAGGAGCACGCGCCCAACTGTCATCATGTCCCCATGACGCATCGACCAGACTCTCGGTTCCCCGTCAGCGGCTGCCGGACGACCGCATGAAGTTCGGACTGCAGATCAGCAGCTTCACCTGGCCCGGTGGCTCGGAAGCGATCGGGCCGACCCTCGCGCGCGTGACCCGCGCCGCCGACGACGCGGGCTTCGACTCGATCTGGGTGATGGACCACTTCTTCCAGATCCGTGGCGTGGGACCGCCCGAGGCACCGATGCTCGAGGGGATGACCGCGCTCGGTTTCATGGCCGCCAACTCCGATCGGGCGCGGCTGGGGCTGATGGTCGGCGGCATCCACTACCGCCAGCCGGGGCTCTGGATCAAGGCGACCACCACACTCGACATCCTCTCGGGTGGGCGCGCCTGGTTCGGGATCGGCGCGGCCTGGAACGAGGAGGAGTCGGCGGGGCTGGGCTTCCCGATGCCTCCGCTGCGCGAGCGCTTCGAGATGCTCGAGGAGTGCCTCCAGATGGCCCACGCCATGTGGTCCGGCGGCAGCGGCAGCGGCGAGGCGCACAGCGGCAAGCACTTCGCCGCCTCGCGTCTCCTCAACTCGCCCCAGGCGATCTCCCGGCCGCGGATTCCGATCATGATCGGCGGTGGCGGCGAGAGGAAGACCCTGCGCCTGGTCGCGCAGTACGGGGATGCCTGCAACGTCTTCGGTGACGCCGCGCGGATCGCCCACAAGTACGCCGTGTTGCGCGAACACTGCGAACGGCTCGGGCGGCCATACGAGGAGATCGAGCGCAGCACGCTGCAGTCGGTCGACCTCGATGCCCAATCGCCGGACCAGGTCGTCGAGCGCTTCGGGACGCTGAAGGAAGCGGGTGCGCAGCACATCCTGTTCAGCGTACGCGGCGTGAACGACGTCTCGAAGCTCGAACGGATCGGCGCGGAGGTCCTGCCGCAACTGCGGTGAGAAGCGCTAGCCCCGCAGCTCGGCCTCGACGTCCGAGACGGGGCGCACAGAACGCTCGCCACTCGCTCGATCGGTGACCTCGACGCCGCCGGCGGTGAGGGACCGTGGGGAGATGGTCAGGATGCGCGGCATGCCGAGCAGCTCCGCATCGGTCAGCTTCACGCCAGGTGATTCGTCGCGGTCGTCATACAGGAGCTCGACGCCGGCATCGGTCAGACGCTGGTAGAGGCCTTCGGCAGCTTCGCCGACCGCGGGATCGCGTGATGCGCCGAGCGACACGAGCTGTGCGGGGTACGGAGCCACCGACGCCGGCCAGGCGATCCCCTTGTCGTCGTGATGCGCCTCGACGATACAGGCCATCGCCCTCCCGAGACCGATCCCGTAGCTGCCCATCACCACCAGGTTGCGGCTGCCGTCCTCGGCCAGGTAGGTGGAGCCGAGCGCCTTGGTGAAGTCGGTGCCCAACTTGAAAATGTTGCCGACCTCGATCCCCTGGCGCAGGACAACCGGCGAGCCACAGTTCGGGCAGCCGTCGCCTGCGCGCGCGTTGGCGATATCGGTCACCAGGTCGGGCGTGAAATCGCGACCGCTGTTGACGTTGAGCAGGTGGTAGCCGTGCCGGTTCGCTCCTGCGACCAGGTTCGGGGAGCGTGCCGCCAGCTCGTCCATGACGACCGTCGTGTCGTGCGCGCCGATGGGTGACGCGTATCCCGGCTCCATGCCGGCCGCCTTGATCTCCTCGGTCTGCGCCGGTCGGAGACCGCCGATCGCCTTCACCGCATTGCCCAGCTTCGTCTCGTTGACCTCGAAGTCGCCGCGCACGATGGCGGTGACCAGCCGGCCGTCGCCGGTCACGAAGAAGGTGGCCTTGGCGGTTCGATCGGTCCCAACGCCGAGCAAGGCAGCCAGGGACGCGATCGTGGGCGTCTCCGGTGTCGCGACCTCCTCGATCAGGCGCAGCTCTTCGGGCGCAGGATCCGGGGCGCCGACCGCGGCGATCTGCTGGTTGGCGGCGTAGCCGCACGCTTCGCAGATGACGAGGGTGTCCTCGCCGGCGTCGTTGAGGGCCATGAACTCGTGGGCCAGGCTGCCGCCCATGATCCCGACATCGGCGCCGACCGCCACCGTCGCGAGGCCCAGACGTTCGAAGATCTTCTCGTAGGCGGCGTAGTGCAGGTCGTACGCGCGGTCGAGGCCCGCTGCATCGGCGTCGAGCGAGTACGAGTCCTTCATCACGAACTCGCGCACCCGAATCAGGCCGCCGCGCGAGCGCGGTTCGTCGCGGAACTTGGTCTGAAAGTGGTACACGATCGCCGGCAGCTGCCGGTAGCTCTTGACCAGGTCGCGCAGCAGGTCGGCGACTACCTCCTCGTGGGTCATGGCCAGCACCATGTCCCGGCCGGACCGGTCCTTGAAGCGGACCATCTCCGGGCCGATCTTGGCGTAGCGTCCGGTCTCGCGCCACAGGTCGGCCGGGTGCACGACGGGCATCTCCATCTCCTGCCCGCCGATGGCGTTCATCTCGTCGCGGATGACCTGTTCGATGCGCTGGCTGACACGGAAGCCGAGCGGCAGCAGGGAGTAGATCCCGGCGCCAAGTTGGCGGACGTAGCCGGCGCGCACGAGCAGCCTGTGTGACGCCATCTCGGCGTCGGCCGGATCGTCACGGAGCGAGGTGAAGAAGAGTCTCGAGAGGCGCATTGGAGCGTGAAGGATAGCGGACCGGCTACGGGTCCTTCGGCTGGTGTCCGTCCGGTGTGCCGACAAGATGCTCGCTCTCGCGCAGGGCGCGGACCGGGAGTGTCGCCAGCGCCAGCAAGCCGAGCGACACCAGCAGCAGCCCATCGATGCCGAGCCATTCCGCCGCCCCGCCGCCGGCCAGGGCGCCGGTGATCTGCCCTACGGCCAGGAAAACGGAATAGAGGCCCATGATCGCGCCGCGGTCGGCCGGGTGCGCCTCGCTGATGTCGGCGAGCAGGCCGAGCGCCGCTGGTGTCCCACCGGCCATCACGAAGAGTCCGGCGAGCATGCCCAGCCCGAGCGGAACCTGGCCCGCCAGCCCAAGCGACTGGGAGTGGTTGAGCCCGAAAATGGAGCCCATCATCAGCAGACCGCCGCCAATGCCGATCACGATGATCGTCGTGCGCCGGAACTGCTTGAAGCGACCGCCCCAGTAGAAGAGTCCGGCGAAGAAGACGAGCAACGCCACGCCAAGGCCCACGCTCACCTGCGTGGGCGCAAACCCGCCCATCAGCAGCTGGCCATCGAAACGCGCGGACGGAGTGCGCACCAGTTGGAAGACCGATTGGGTCGTCCACGAGCCGAGCACCGCGTTGAGCGCAATCCAGGTCGGGGCGAGCAGCCAGACGCTGCGGCTCGACAGGACGCGCCGATATCGGGGCCAGTCGAAGGAGGAAGGCCGAAGTTCGCCCGAGTGGACCGGCAGATCCTCCGCCTCGCCCCGAGAATGGCCGTGATCGACCAGGTCCGCGACGCCCCAGCGGTAGATGCTGAACGAGATCCCGTAGATGCCCGCGTTCAGCAGGAAGGCGATACGCGCGAAGATCTCCCACATGGGTCCCGCCGCCACGATCCCGACCCCCAGGCCGGCGAGCGTTGCGGCCTCGAAGCGTGCGACCGTCCTTCCGCGCAGTTGCTCATCGCGGCTGGTGGCGATCGCGATGTAGCCCAGGATCGAGGGAATGCTGGCGCCGGCCGCGGCTCCCTCGAGCCAGCGCGTGACGCCGAGAAGGAACAGGTCGGTGGTCGCCGCGGTCAGCAGCACCGCCACGGCGCCGAAGACCGGACCCCACTGCATCACCCGGTGTGCCCCAAGCCGATCGGAGATGACACCGAAGCCGGGCGACAGGACCAGCTCCGCCATGAAGTAGGCGGCAGTCATCAACCCGACCATGAAGGCAGTGACTTCGGGGCCGCCGTGCTTCGGGAGGTCGGCCATGTAGTACAGGAACAGACCGCCGGTCAGGCCCGTGCTGAAGCGCAGCGTGAAGGTGCCGGCGAGGACCGCGGCGATCGATCGGTTCACTGGGACGCAAGGTTAGCCGGTGGCCGATGGTGGCGCGCGCAGCGGCCCGTCTCGCCCCGGACACGGAAACGCCCCCGCCCGATGAGGGGAGGGGGGCGTCCGATCGAGGTGTGGCCGTCAGACGGTTGCTGCCGGAGCCTCGAGTCCGAATGCGGTCTCCAGCTGCTCGGCCGGGCGGAAGCCGACCGCGGCGCGGGGCGGCTCGCCGGGCGCGAAG
>JAOUHE010000203.1 GCA_029865285.1 Chloroflexota bacterium | reverse complement strand
CTTCAAGATGTTCTTCCTCGTGGCGGCGCTCTACGACATCGCCCTGGGGGCGGGCTTCTTCATCTTCTACGCCCCGCTGTGGGAGGCCTTCGACGTGGCCCTGCCCAGCAGCATCTCGTACATCCACCTGACCGCCGCCTTTGTGTTCGTTCAGGGTGTCGGCTACTGGCTGGTGTACGGCGACCCCGAGGGCAACCGCGGGATCGTGAAGATGGGCCTCGCGTACAAGGTCGCGTTCGCCGGGCTGGCCTTCTACTACTGGGCCATCGACGAACTGCTCCACCCGGTCTTCCTGCTGTTCGGCGCCCTGGACGTCCTGTTCCTGGTCGGGTTCGTCATGTTCCTGATGCGCGGGCGCAGCCGGCAGATGACCTGATGGCCTCGGCGAGACCGCAATTGGGGCACGGCCGGATGCCCATCGAGCTGTCCGCCGATGCGCGGATGGCTCGGCGCGTGACGAGGCTCGCCTTCGTCAGCCTGGAGGCGCCGGGGCTCATCCTGCTGGTCGCGATCCGGACCCTTGACGCACCCACCTGGGTGCTGGCCGCCCTGGCTGCCGGTTGGGTCCTGATGCCGACCGTCCTGTTCGTGAGCCTCGCCCGCCCCCGGCTCCGCTACGCCCTCGTGCTGCCGGCGGCGCTCATCAGCGTCGGCCTGCTGGTCATCTGCGCCTGGTGGCTGCCGGCCGAACCACTGGCCGCGGCCGGATGGTGGCTGATGACCTCGGGCATCGGGCTGGGCGGCGGCCTGGGGCTGTGGTTCTGGTACCGACTGGTCCCGGTGCCGGCCTGGCTGGACGATCTCAACTCAGCCGGTCGCTGGGGCCTGATCGGGCTGCATGTCGGGCTGGTCGCGGTTGGCTGGGGACTGGCCATGACCGGGTGACGGAGGCGGCCGCAGCGCACGTTGCACGGCCGAGTTCCGCCCCACGGATCCAACGATCAAGGATGGGCCGAAATCGCCCCATTTCGCCCCGAAACACGCCCAAGCCGATTCGATTGTTGCGCCCGGGGGGAATCCAGGCCGGTACCTCACCGATGCTTGATCGTTAGATCCGCCCGGTGGAACAAGGGACGGATGCGGCGGCGGAGAGGCCCGGCCGATCCCCCACCGAGCTCCTACCGCGCCCCGAGGACCTCGATCTCGCGCCAGGCCACCCACGATGGGCTGCTCACCGTCTCGACACGGAGCATGCGCACGGCCGCCGCACCGTCGGGGAACGCAAAGCTCAGGATGTCGCCATCGGTCGTGTCGCCGCTGAAGGTATGAAGCAGCACCAGCGCCGCGCCGGGAGCCGCGCGCCCGTACACCCGGTGCTCGGTATGGCCCGCCGGGAACTGCTGCACCACGAGCCGCACCTCGGCAACCGTGGCCGCCTCGCCGAGATCGATCTCGATCCACTGCACCGGGCCGTCGCCGGAGTTCCACCCGCTCCCCGGGCTCCCGTCGACCGCGGCAGCGGCCGGCTCATCGGCCAGGGCACGAGAGGCCGCGACGGCCCGCCCCAGCGCCAGGTTGGGTGGCAGACCACCCTCGAACGAGCATGGATCCGGCCGGCTGGCCGGGGACAGGGCGTCGGCGAGGGCCCCGTCGGCATCGGTCCCGTTCCAGGTCTCCGCGTACCCGCCCGCGGAGTCCCAGGTCCACAGGAGCGACCCGTCAAAGCCGTACTCGCAGGCATCCGCTGTCCAACTGATGAGTGCCTGCACCGCATCGGCAGCAGTCGGATAGTAGTCATGGAACGCGCCGAACTCGCCCAGCACGATCGGCTTGTCGGTCACCGGCGGCAGCTTGTAGTTGTCGACCAGTTGGCGGAGGGTGAGGTCGCCCGGGTACGCGTGGAGATCGATGAAGTCCGCGGTCGAGCGGAGGATGGCGGCCCCTGTCTCGATCAGGCGCGTATCGCCAACGCGGGTCGGATGGGGCGTCTGTGGCTGGAAGAAGCCGACCGTCACGAGGGCGGTCGGGTCGCGTTCGAGGATCGCGGCGCGCACCTGGTCGATCCAGTAGACCAGGCCGTCGTCCAGGAGGCGTGTCCGCTCGGCGGCATCGGCGAGGTCGTACGTCACGCCGTTTGCGGTCGTCACCTGTCCGGAGGTGGCGTTGAAGGGCGCAGCCTCCGCCTCGAAGTAGAGCTCGTTGCGCAGCTCATAGGCCCACACCGCGTCGAGCGGCGCTCCGCGCGCGATGAGGTCGTCCACGAAGTCGCCGAAGAACCGGGCATTCGCCGCCACGCCGCCCCGTGAGAGGTAGAGCGAATTGATGCCCTCGATCCCCGGATCCTGGTCGTAGCCGTATCGGCGGTCCGGCAGCCAGTCCTGGGCGAAGATCACGTACAGCCCGTGCGCCTTGGCCGCACGCAGGAATTCCGCGACGTTGTCCATGTACGCGGACAGCGTGCCGGCGTCGCCGCCGAGTCCACCCGACCCGTGGTCGTGGAAGACCCGCACGACGTTGTACCCGCCGCTCGCCATGCGCGCCAGCTGCGCATCGAGGTCGTCCCGATCATAGGTACCGGGGTTGAACGTGACGTGGTACGTGCCCAGCCGGATCAGGTTCGCGCCACGCGGGACGAATCGCTCGCCGGTGAGGCGGTCGTAGAACTCGCCGGCACCATCCACCACCCGAACGCCGATGCGGTGCTCGACCGGCTCAGCAATGGCCGATGGTGAGGCCGATCCCGTGGGCGCGCTCGCATCCGGCGTGCCGCTCGGGCTGGGGCTGGGTGTTGAGCACGCGGCGGCGATCAACGCCATTGCCAGCACCAGCGACCCGGCGACCATCCCGACAGGCCGTCGACGCGGTGACATGCACGTACGGTACCGCAGCCATCGGCCGCGGATGCCCGGTTGGCGGAGTCAGTTCCGCCCCATGGATCCAACGATCAAGAATGGACCGATACCGCCTCAACTCCGCCCGAAACCGGCCCAATCCGGGCCACTAGTTGCGCCCCCCGGGAACCCAGGACCCTAACTCGCCGGTGCTTGATCGTTCGACCCGCCCGGCGGAACAACTCCCGGGAGTGAGCCGGGCGCCGCCTACCCAGTCCGCACGATCCGCGCCAGCCACGCATGCGGAGCCTCTCCCGCGAACCCGTCGTTCAC
>JAOUHE010000048.1 GCA_029865285.1 Chloroflexota bacterium | reverse complement strand
GCCAGGCAACCATTACCCGCGAGATGATCGAGATCGCCTCCGGGGCCGAGGCCATGGCCGGCTAGGCACCCAGGCATGAGTGAGGAGACCAACTAACCGATGGCCACCGGAAAGGTGATCCAGATCACGGGCCCCGTGATCGACGTCGAATTCCCGCCGGGCGAGCTGCCCGCCATCTACCACGCGCTCGAGATCCGGCGGCCCACCTCGACCGCCGGGCTCGATGACGCCCTCATCGTCGAGGTGCAGCAGCACCTCGGCAACAACTGGGTGCGCGCCGTGGCGATGTCGAGCACCGACGGCCTCGCTCGCGGGTTGGATGCCGTGGACACCGGGGCGCCGATCAGCGTTCCGGTGGGCGCGGTGACGCTGGGCCGCGTCTTCGACGTGCTCGGGAAGCCGATCGACGGCAAGGGCCCGGTCGGCAAGTCCGAGACCCTGCCGATCCATCGCAAGGCGCCCGGCTACGTCGACATGGAGACCGAGGCGTCGGTCTTCGAGACCGGCATCAAGGTGATCGACCTGATCGCGCCGTTCAAGCGCGGAGGCAAGGTCGGCGTCTTCGGCGGCGCCGGCGTGGGGAAGACGGTCATCATCCAGGAGCTGATCCGCAACATCGCCGCCGAGCACGGCGGGTACTCCGTCTTCGCCGGCGTGGGCGAGCGCTCCCGCGAGGGGAACGACCTGATCGGCGAGATGACCCACTCAGGCGTGCTCGACAAGACGGTGCTCGTCTTCGGCCAGATGAACGAGCCCCCCGGCGCCCGCCAGCGGGTCGGCCTCTCGGCCCTGACCATGGCCGAGTACTTCCGCGACGTCGAGGGTCGCGACATTCTGCTCTTCATCGACAACATCTTCCGGTTCACCCAGGCGGGCTCCGAGGTGTCGGCCCTCCTCGGCCGGATGCCGTCGGCGGTCGGCTACCAGCCGACCCTGGCGACCGAGATGGGCGACCTCCAGGAGCGGATCACCTCCACCAAGAAGGGGTCGATCACCAGCCTGCAGGCCATCTTCGTCCCGGCCGACGACTACTCCGATCCGGCCCCGGCGACCACCTTCGGGCATCTCGACAGCACGGTGCGCCTCGAGCGCTCGATCGTGGAGCTGGGCATCTACCCGGCGGTCGATCCGCTCACCAGCACCTCCACCATTCTTGATCCGCGGGTCGTCGGCGACGACCACTTCGAAGTCGCCCGCGAAGTGCAGCGAACCCTGCAGCGCTACCGGGACCTCCAGGACATCATCGCCATCCTTGGTATGGACGAGCTCTCGGAGGAGGACAAGGTCACCGTCTCACGGGCGCGCCGGCTGCAGCGCTTCATGAGCCAGCCGATGTTCGTGGCCGAGGCGTTCACCGGGCGCGGAGGCAAGTACGTCGAGCGCAAGGAGACGGTGCGCGGCTTCCGCGAGATCCTCGAGGGCAAGCACGACGCGCTGCCAGAGCAGGCCTTCTTCATGGCCGGCCCGATCGAGGATGTGCTCGCCAATGCGGAAAGCATGAAGTAGTAGACCGATGCCACTCCAGCTGGAGATCGTCAGTCCTGAGCGTCGCACCTACTCCGACGAGGTGGACATGGTGACGGTGCCCGGAATCGACGGCGAGCTGGGCATCCTGCCGCATCACACGTTGCTGATCAGCGCCCTCGGCATCGGTGAGCTCCGGATCAAGAAGGCCGGCACCGAGCAGGCGATCTTCATCTCCGGCGGCTTCGTGGAGGTGCGCGCCGACCGGGTGATCGTGATGGCCGACCTCGCCGAGCACACCGACGAGATCGACGAGGCCAAGGCGGTCGAGGCGCGTCGCAAAGCGGAGGCCGAGCTGGGCGAAGTGCACGACCCGGTGGACCTGGCGCGCGTACGGGCCGCGCTGCAGACCGCCCTCATGCGCGAGCGCATCGTGACGCGCCGCCGGAGCCGCGGCTAGGGCCGGTCCGGTGGATGACCAGGAGACGCCTCGCGAGAAGCCGTTCCGCCGGATGCAGGAGCTGCGCAAGATCAGCCGCGAGTACCCGTTCATCTGCCCGGTCGACTTCGCGCCCCACCGCGGTTCGCCGCCGGGCGAGGACCCGAACGACGATCCAACCTTCATCGAACGTCATTCGCCCGATGACGGCGACCACTACCTGGCCTGATGCAGCCCTGCGATCACTGCGGGGCGCGCTTCCCGCTGCTGCCGGTACGAATCGAGATCGTGCGGGAGTCGGGTCCGATCGGGCTGGCCGGGATGCCTGCGCCAGGCCCGAGCCCCAACTTCACCAGGGGCTACGCTTTCTGTTCCGCCGACCACGCCTACGAATGGGCCAGGGACCGGCGCTACATGCTCTGCAACTCCGCCCCGACACCCTTCGAGGATGGCATGCAGCCGTTCCTGCCCTCGCGGCACATGGGCGGCCGCGTTGGCCTGTGTGACGGGCACCACCGCGGCCCGCACGAGTGGAAAGAGGCGTGGCCCGGCTAGGGCGGTAGACTGGCCCTCGTGCAGAAGTTCATCGTCACCGGGGGGACGCCGCTGCAGGGCGATGTCCGCATCGCCGGCGCCAAGAACGCCGTGCTCAAGATGATGGCCGCTGCCGCGCTGACCGATGATGCGTGCCGCCTGACCAACGTCCCGCAGATCAGCGACGTGCGGATCATGGCCAGAACCATGTCCGATATCGGCTTCGACCTGGAACGCACCGATGGGGCGGCCGGCGAGGGCGTCCTCGAGATGCGGGCGGGTGCCGCCAACTGGCTCTTCGTGCCGCTCGAGGCGGCCATGAAGATGCGCTCCAGCTTCATCCTGCTCGGTCCGCTGCTCACCCGCTTCGGACGGGTGATCATCAGCAACCCAGGCGGGGACCGGATCGGGCGGCGACCAGTGGATCTCCACGTCGAGGCGATGCAGACCCTGGGCGCCGAGATCGAATACAAGAACGGCTACTACTTTGCCGAGGCTCCGTCGGGGCTGCGCGGCGCGCACATCGAATTTCCGTACGTCACGGTGATGGGCACCGAGAACGCCATGCTGGCGGCGACCCTGGCGAAGGGCACCACGGTCATCTCCAATGCCGCACAGGAGCCGGAGGTCGATGACCTGATCGCGATGCTGTGCGCCATGGGCGCGAGGATCGAACGGACCGCCCCGCATCGGCTCGAGATCGAGGGGGTCGATCGGCTGCACGGCGTCGAGCACCGCGTGATCGGCGATCGGCTCGAGGCGGGCACGTTTGCGATTGCCGCTGCGGTCACCGGCGGCGACATCACCATCCGTGGCGTCGAGCCGGCGCACATGGGCTCCTTCACCGACACGATTGCCGGCATGGGCGTGGACATCGAGACGACCGACGACGGCCTGCGCGTCCGGGCCGCTGACACGTACCGAGCTGCCGATGTCGAGACCCAACCCTACCCGGGATTCGCCACCGACCTCCAGGCCCCGCTCGCCGTGCTGATGACCCAGGCCGACGGAGTCTCTTCTATCCACGAGACGATCTACGAGGATCGGCTCGACTACACCATGGAGCTGGTGAAGATGGGTGCCGTCATCGAGGCGCTCGACGAGCGGCGCGCCCGCATCGCCGGCCCCACGCCACTCCACGGTCGCGAGGTGGAGATCGCCGACCTGCGCGCCGGCGCCACGATGATCCTCGCCGCCCTGTCGGCCAGCGACACGAGCGTCATCTCGGGCGTAGAGCACGTGGACCGCGGCTACGAGGCGATCGAGTCGAAGCTGGTCGCACTCGGCGCGCGGATCACGCGCATCGACGCCTGATCGCAGGATGACCCAGGCGCATCGGTATACTTTCGGTCGCCCCAGGCTCACCCGCGAAGGACGCAACACGCGCGCATGAAGATCGGCATCGACCTCGGCACCGCCAACATCCTGGTCTACGTCCAGGGCAAGGGCGTCGTCCTCAACGAGCCATCGGTGGTGGCCATCAGCGACGACGACAACCGCCTCGTGGCGGTGGGCGAGGAGGCGCGCGAGATGATCGGGCGCACCCCCGGCAACGTGCGGGCCATCCGGCCGATGCGCGAGGGCGTCATCGCTGACTACCTGATCACCGAGGCGATGCTTCGGTACGTGATCAACAAGGTCGCGCGGGTGCGCATCTTCAAGCCTGACGTCATGATCAGCGTCCCGACCGGCGTGACGAGCGTGGAAAAGCGTGCTGTCCGGGACGCCGCCCTCAAGGCCGGCGCACGCGACGCGTACCTGATCGAGGAACCGCTGGCCGCCGCGATCGGCGCCAACGTCCCGATCTCCGGGCCGTCGGGGAACATGGTCGTGGATATCGGCGGGGGCACGACCGAGATCGCAGTGATTGCGCTGGGCGGCATCGTGGTGGCCGACTCGGTGCGCGTCGGCGGCACGAAGCTTGACGAGGCGATCGCCAGCTACATCCGGCGCAAGTACAACCTGATGATCGGTGAGCGCACCGCCGAGGAGGTCAAGATCGCGGTCGGGTCGGCACTGCCGCTTGAGGAACCGATGACGATCGACGTGAAGGGGCGTGACATGATCGCCGGCCTGCCACGGACCATCCCGATCAGCTCTACGGAGGTGACCGAGGCGATCGAGACGCCGCTGGCGCAGATCATCACCGCGGTGCGCAACGTGCTGGAGCAGACGCCGCCCGAGCTGAGCAGCGACATCATCGACAAGGGGATGGTGATGACCGGCGGCGGCTCGCTGCTGCGCAACCTCGACACGATGCTGACCCAGGTGACCGGCATCCCCTGCCACGTCGCGGACAACGCGCTCAACTGCGTTGCGGTCGGCACGGGGCTGGCGCTCGAGCACTTCCACTCGTTCCGCAAGAGCCTGGTGAGCGGCTCGTGAAGATGGCGGCTCCGGCCGCCACGGCCGTTTCGGTCCTGGAGCACGGCGCCGCGGTGACCGACAGGCTCGCTGGCCGCTCCCTCGCATTCGCCGACTTCCACGTTCACACGCGGCACAGCCGGGACTCGGTCCTCCACGAGGACCGATACATCCGCCTCGCCATCGAGCGGGGCCTGACGCATGTGGCGATCACCAACCACAACAACGTCGAGGGCGCGGCGGCGGTCCGCGACCGGGTCGCCGAGATGGGGATGAGCGAGGGGCTGCACATCATCCTGGGCGAGGAGGTGTCGAGCGCCGATGGCGAGATCGTCGGTGTCTTCCTGACGAGCACCATCCCGCCTGGCCTCTCGGCCGCAGAGACGGCCGATGCGATCCACGCGCAGGGCGGCCTCGTCTTCGTCCCGCATCCGTATGACCCGTTCCGCCGCTCGCACATTCGCGAAGCCCCGCTTCTTGCCCTGGCCGAGGCCGGCAAGATCGACGCCATCGAGGTCTTCAACAGCCGCGTCACCCTGGGCCGCCACAACCTGCGTGCGCAGGAGCTGGCCGGCCGCTTCGGCATCCCGGGCATCGCGTGTTCTGACACCCATTCCGGGCCGGAGGTGGCGATGAGCGTCAACGCACTGCCCGCATTCGACACCGCGGACGAGCTCCGGGCGGCGCTCCCCCAGAATGAGTGGCACGGCACCCGCTCGACAAAACTGATCCACCTGACCACCCGCTGGGCGGTCGCCTCCAAGGCCGTTCGCCGCTGGCTGGGCCGATGACGAACGAACCGAACGGCGAGACGATCTCCGAGCGCGAGGTGAGCCTGGCCAGGCGCTTCCTCAACGTACGCACCATCGGTTCGATCGTCTTCGGCGTGGCGATCCTGTTCCTCCTCTTCCGGGTGGTGCTGAACATCGACTTCGGCGCAACCTGGGGGCAGATCGCCGGCGCCGACCCACTGCTCCTCGTGCTGGCGTTCCTCTCCTACTACGCCACCTTCCCGCTGCGCGGGCTGCGCTGGGCGTTCGTCCTGCGCCGCGTCGGCACGTCGCTCCGCATTCGCGACGCCACCGAGATGCTCTTCCTGAGCTGGTTCGTGAACTGCCTGGTACCGGCCAAGCTGGGGGATCTGTATCGGGCCTACCTGCTCAAGGGGAACTACGGCGGGTCACTCTCCCGCACGGTTGGAACCATCTTCATCGAGCGGATTGCGGACATCGTGGTTATCTTCGGGCTGGCCCTGGCTGCGGGCTTCTGGAGCTTCCGGGGACGCTCTCGACCGGAGATCGACGCGCTCTTCCTGGCCGGGTTCGTGATGGCCGCGGTGCTTGTCCTGCTGGTGATCGCCCTGAACTACTTCGGTGCGCGCCTGACGCGGATCCTGCCGGTGCGCGTGGCAGATCTCTACGAGCGCTTCCACGAGGGGAGCACTGGGGCGCTGACGAGCCGCAGCGTGCCGGTCATCGGCTTTCTGACGGTGCTCATCTGGCTCTTCGAAGGGATGCGCCTCTTCTTCGTGATCCGTGCCCTTGATCTGCCCGGTGCGAACCTGGGGATCAGCGCGTCGCTGTTCGTGGCGCTGGCAGCCTCGCTGCTGACCGCCATCCCGCTGACGCCTGCCGGCGTCGGGTTCGTGGAGGCGGGAATCGTGGGTGCACTGGCCCTGTACGGCGTGGTTGGCGAGCCCGCGGTCGCGGTGGCACTGACCGACCGCGCCATCAGCATCCTGACCGTCATCATCCTGGGCGGGATCCTGTACGCCTTCTCCAGCAAGGTGCGTCGTGCGCATGGGCGGGGTGTCGCCGGCGAGGCCACTGAGCACGCAGACCCCGTGCCCGAGGGATCGCCCTGAGCTCGCGCGACAGGTCGATGCTCGCGCGCTCGTGCGCCGCTTGCCGAACCGGGTCGGTACCTTTCTCCCATTGAGGGGAGAGCCCCCCGCTGCGATTCTGCGGTTGCTCGCACGCACCACCCGGCGATTGACGCGACCAGGTGGGCTGCAGCGCATGGACAAGCCGCATGACGTTCCAGACGCCGCACTCCTTCAACAGTTGGCTTCGCGGCCAGCTGAAGGAGAAGAAGATGAGCCAGCGCCAGTTGGCCCTGCAGTCGGGAGTCGATCACTCGACCATCTCCCGGTTGATCAAGGGTGACCGGATGCCGTCGCTCGGCACCGCCACCAGGCTGGCGCGCGGCCTGCGCGAGATCGGCGAGGAAGACGATGGACCGGCCTACTTTGCCAGCATGTCCGCTCGCCACCAGCTTCCCACCGCGCGCGTCGAATATGCGCTGCGTGGCGACGATCTCCTTCTCGAGGCCGACGTCCGCGACCTGATGCAGGTCTACATCTCTCATCGCACCCGTCGCATGCGCGAAAACGGCAACGGCGGGAACGGTGGAAACGGCCAGGAACTGGCGCCCGAGAGGATCAGTCGGGGCGCTTGACCCTGGAACCCCTCATGGTCCCGCTCCGCCGAGCCGCCAGCGCCCGAGCCGTGAGCGAGGGCAGGTCCGGCCTCCCGTCGTAGAGCAGCCGTGCGCGTCGCACGTTGACTGCGTCGTAGCCCTCATCGGCCCCCGGCGTCTCCATCACGAAGGCAGTCCGCCCCGGTAGGCGCGCGTCCCGCAGCAGCGCCGACAGGCCGATCGCCCCGATATTCCCCGCCCCGACGTGCTGATGCCGGTCGCCACGCGATCCGAGCACGGACTTCGAGTCGTTCAGGTGCACGAGTGCCAGGCGATCCAGCCCGATCAGCTCATCGAACCGATCGAGCACGGCCGATGCACCTTCCGGCGTCGAGATGTCGTAGCCGGCACCCCACAGGTGTGCGGTATCGAGGCAGAACGCCAGCGATCCGGTCTCACCGGGTACCGCGTCGAGGATCCGCGCCAGGTCCTCGAGCGTCGATCCGAGCGAGTCGCCGCCCCCCGACGAGTTCTCGAGTACCAGGCGCACGCCCACCGGTGTCTCGGCCAGGACCGATGCGACCCGGGCCGAGATCCGCCGAAGTCCGGCCTCTGCCCCCTCCCCGCGGTGCGATCCGATATGCGTGTTCACCAGCGACGCCCCGTACGCCGGTGCCCGCTGCACCTCGTGGATGAGCCCGGCGAGGGATTGGCCGGCAAACGGCTCGGCCGCGCCCGCGAGGTTGATCAGGTAGCTCGCATGGATCGCGACGGGAGTGATCCCTTCGCCGGCGCAGTACTTGACGAAGCTCGCCGCGTCCGCCGGTGGTCCGGCTCGTCGTCGCCAGGCGGTCGGGTTGTCACTGAAGATCTGCAGTGCGGTCGCACCGATCTGCCGCGCGCGCCGTGCAGCCCTCAGCAGGCCGGCGGCAACCCCCAGGTGGATGCCGACCTGCGGTGAGCCGGACGGCCAGGTGAGGCGCCGGCGGGGCTCCCCCCGTGCTACGGTGCGGGGCATGGATGACGAGCCCGGACCGGCGAGGGTTGAGTTGTTGACCGCCGCCCTGGCGGTCTTCTTCGTCGGACTGATCGCAATCGTGGCGGCGCTGCTGATCCTTCCCTCGCTCGGACTGTAGCGGCCGCGCCGACCGCCGAGTCCGCGCTCAGCCGCCCTGCCCCGCGCGCGCCATGACCGGCTCGATCATCCCGTAGCCGCCGGCCCCCTGTCGGTACACAACGCAGATCCCGTCCGTCTCCGCGTTGAGGAAGACGAAGAAGGCGTGGCCCAACTCCTCCATCCGCAGGATGGCGTCCTCCTCGAACATCGGCACCATGTCGTAGCGCTTGACCTTGACCACCGACGGGCGGGTATCCGATGCCGCGGGCGCCTCGCCTCCCGCGTCCGTCGTGCCGGTTGCCGCGCGCGCCAGTACCTCGCGACCCTCGTCGGAGTGGCGTTCGCGAACTCTCCGTGGCCGTTCGCGGGCGCGCACCATCTGCCGGGTGAGCTTGTCGATCAGGCCGTCCAGGGCCGCCACCATGGTCGGTCCGGCGCCCACCGAGCGCATCACGCTGCCGTTGCTGACGAGCGTGACCTCGGCCGTGTTCGCCGATTCCGCAGCGCGGGAGGCATTCGCGATCAGCTCCACCTCGGCGTGGGCGTCTGCATGCGCGATCCGTTCCAATCGGTGCAGCTTCCGCTCGATCTGCCCGCGCAGGGCATCGGTCAATTCGAAGTTTCGGGCCGTGACCGTGGTCTTCATCCCGGGTCCTCGTTGCGGAGTCTCTACGGTAGCACCAGCCGAGGGTCGCTTCCCGGCTACACCTCCCTTGCGATGGCGAATCCGACGACCCTGGCTGCTCCGCCCGCGCGCAGCACCTCAGCGCACGCCTCCAACGTCGCCGATGTGGTCAGGATGTCATCCACCAGCACCGCGGCGGACCCGGGGGGCACGCATTCGGCCAGCCCGAACGCGCCGCGGAGGTTGTGCAGCCGCGCAGCCCTGCTCAGTCCGTGCTGGCGGGCCGTCGGGCGAGTTCGGACCAGGACGTCGCGAAGTGGCAGTCCGACCCGCGAGGCGAGCACGCGGGCGAGCAGCGCCGCCTGGTTGTACCCACGCTGCCGCTGTCGCTCCGGGTGCACCGGGACCGGCACGAGCGCGACGTCGCCGTCCACCATCGCCAGCAGGTCTCCCAGCGCCGGCATCGCTCGCTCTGCAAGGGGAGCCGCGAGAGCGGCAGCACCTCCGTACTTGAGCCGCTGCAAAGCCCGTCGCGTGGCTCCCTCGTGCACGAATGCCGCAACCGCCACCTCGAGCGCCTCTCCGACCACGATTCCGGGGTCGGCGCTGCTGAAGTGATCGTCGGGGGCACGAGCAGATCGCATGCCGGCCACGCACGTCACGCAGAGCACGGCGCCATATCGGCCGCAGCCGGCGCACGCCGGCGGCAGCAGGAGCTCCATGACACCCATCGCACGCTCATGCTGGCACACGGAGCCTTATCGAGCCCTTACAAGCCCCTTACGCGCGCTCAGGCGCTCTCAGACGGTCTCTTCGAGGGCCAACTGGTCCCCGGCGACCGTTCCGCTGTCGTCGAGAGCCCCAGCACGCAGCTCGAGGCAGTCACGCGCGCCGCGCGCCCACGCGACGATCCGCCACGGGCGAAGCCGGCTCACCGTGCGGGTGACGCGACGCTCCCGGTCGGTGAAGACCGCGTCGATGGGGTAGCGCATGAAGAACATATGGATCGACGGCGACCGCTCGATCAGGAGCCCCTCACCCGGAAGGACCTCGGGCGTCCGCAGCAGGCCGACCATCCGGTCACGGGCCGAACTGGCGACCCGGGCACGGTCTGCGACGGTTGTGCCGCGCGTGGTGTTGGTGACGCGTACGTATCGGTCCATCGGCTCGATCCGATGCTAGCGCCTCGGAAGACAGGGGAACGCCCCGGTCCGGGGAAGAGGACCGGGGCGTTCCGCCCCTGGAGGAGAGCCCCAACGGGCGTGCGGTCAGTGGATCAGCTGGACGCCGATCACGTTGGTTGCCGAGGCAACCCCGCTGCCCGGACCGACGGTGTACGGCCCGCCGATGATCTGGACGAAGCGTCCGGCGAGACACGAGGTGCCTCCGTTACCGGTGTCGCAGGTGGACTTGTTGTTGCCGTTGATGTAGGCGCCCTGGGCAAACGAGAGCCCGATCTCGTTGTTGTTGGGCCCATACGTCCCGTCGCACCAGTTCGGTGCCCCGCCACAGAACTGGAAGGCGGCGAATTGCGGCAGGTGGTACCACTGGTTGCTGCCGTGGCCCCCGACGTGGCCGGCCGGACAGTCATTCAGGCCGGGGCCGGTTGGCTGGGCGTCACAGGTAAGGTCGAACATCGGGATCAGCACGACCTTGCCGCCCCAGGTGTTGTTCAGCGCGTTCTCGACCGACGCCGAGTTCACGTTACCCGTGGACGTGACGTAGAACCATTCCGGAATCGTCATCTCGTCGTTGTCGGGGTGCAGGATCGACTGTACGAGCTCGGAGGTACCGCCAGCAGTGGGCGTCCAGTCGAGCCAGCCAACGTTTCCGGGGCCGTTCCTGCAGAGCGGAATGGTGAGTGGCGCGTTGGTTGGCGCCCACGGCGTCGGTGGTGCCACGGGTGCCGGATCGTTCTGGCCGTCGCACCCGAGCACGGTCACCGGGACCGTAACCGGGATCACGTCGCATCCCGCCTCGGCCGAACAGATGTCGGTCGCGTACCCCGCGACCGCCGTGGCCGGTGCAGTAACGGTGAGCTGGTCGAAACCGATGACTCGAACGAGGAAGGTGTCGAAGGTCTGTGAGCCGATCGCCTCGACCCCGGCGGCATTCGGTGGGATCGCCCCGTTACCAACGCGGACGGCATCGGCGCGGGAGCTCACGATGGCGCCGGTGCCATCGAGCAGGTTTCCCGCAATATCCGTGTACCAGGCCTCAGGCCCGTCGATGGCGTTCTCGGTG
>JAOUHE010000202.1 GCA_029865285.1 Chloroflexota bacterium | reverse complement strand
GGCGGAACGGTGCTCGGCACGATCGAGCTGGTGCGCCGACTCGGGGGTGAGATCGCCGGGCTGTCGTTCATGGTCGAGCTGACGGCGCTCGGCGGACGCGACCGGCTGGGCGAGTTCGTCATCCACACCCAGCTCGCCTACTAGGCCCGATCGGCCTCCCGCCGCCGCCCGCACCGATGGCCGCCGCACCGACCACCGCCCTGCGTGCCCGTGCCGTGAGCGACCGCGCCGAGATCGCCTCATTCCTGCAGACCGATCGGCGCTACGCGGCGTACGCCCTCGGCGACCTCGACTCGGCGAACCGCGACCGCTGCACGTGGGGGATGGCCTACGACGATGCCGGCAGCCCGGTTGCACTTGCCATGCACCACGAGGGGCTCATTCCGCAGCCGCTCTTCCTGATGGGCGATCCGGAGGGCTGTCACGCCGTCCTCGCCAGCGTCATCAAGCCGCGCGATGCCTTCTTCCAGGCGACCGACGTGCTCGACGCCGCCATCGGTGACCTGTACGACCTGGACCGTCCGACCGCCCTGCTGCGGATGGTGGCGGATCGCGGCACGTTCCAGCCGTTCGCCGGGCTGGCGGAGCGGCTGGGCCCGGCCGATATCGAGGACCTGAATCGGCTCTACCAGCTCGGCTTCCGTGCCGGCTTCGCGACCACCATCCTTGACGACGCCGTCTACTTCGGCGTCCGCATCCGGGGACGCCTCGTCAGCGCGGCCGGCACGCACGTGCTCAATCGCCGCGAGGGGGTTGCGGTAGTGGGCAACGTGATGACCCACGCCGACTACCGCGGGCATGACTTCGCGAAGATGGTGACCAGCGCGGTGACCGCCGAACTGCTGGACCGCGTGCCGGATGTGGCGCTCAACGTCCACGCCGACAACACGCCCGCGATCGCCGCCTATGCCCGACTGGGGTACCGTGAGCACTGTCGTCTGAGCGAGCGCCTGGGTCGCCGTCGCAGCGGCGGCTGGGGGCTGATGCGACCGTTACGGGAGGCGATGAGAATCACGTGGCCGAAGGACAGATAAGCGGCGACATTCGCGATATCGGCCTGGCCGATGCGGGAGCGCTCAAGATCGAGTGGGCCGACCGTCAGATGCCGGTGCTGGCCGGAATCCGCGAACGCTTCGCCGTTGAGCAGCCGCTGGCCGGCTGGCGCATCAGCGCCTGCCTCCACGTGACGGCCGAGACGGCGAACCTGATGCGCACGCTGAAGGCCGGCGGCGCCGATGCCGTCCTGTGCAGCTCGAACCCGCTCTCGACGCAGGACGACGTGGCCGCCTCGCTGGTGGCGCACCACGGCATCCCGACCTACGCCATCAAGGGCGAGGATCGCGACTCGTACTACCGCCACATCAACGCGGCGCTCGACCACCGGGCGCAGGTCACGATGGACGACGGTGCCGACCTGGTCAACGAGCTTCACACCCGGCGCACGGAGCTGCTGGCCGACGTCGTGGGCGGCACCGAGGAGACGACCACCGGCGTGATCCGGCTGCGAGCGATGGCCGCTGCCGGCCAGCTTCGGTACCCCGTGGTCGCCGTCAACGAGGCGCTCACCAAGCACCTCTTCGACAACCGCTACGGGACCGGACAGAGCGCCATCGATGGTGTGCTGCGCGCCACCAATGTGCTGATCGCCGGCAAGGAGGTCGTGGTCGGCGGCTACGGCTGGGTGGGGCGCGGGATCGCGTCGCGCGCTGCGGGGATGGGCGGCATCGTGACGGTCGTCGAGGTCGACCCGATCCGAGCGCTCGAGGCCGCCATGGACGGCTTCCGGGTGGCGACCGCCGGCGAGGCGGCCGCAGTGGGCGACCTGTTCATCGCCGCGACCGGCAACCTGCACGTCTGGGGAGCGGCCGACTTTCCGAAGATGCGCGACGGGGCGATCCTGGCCAACGCCGGCCACTTCAACGACGAGTTCGACCTCGGGGCATTGGAGGCGCAGGCGAGTTCGTCCCGCGAGGTACGCTCATTCACCCGTGAGTATCTGATGGCCGACGGTCGGCGCCTCAACCTGCTCGCCGATGGGCGCCTGGTCAACCTCGGCGCGGCCGAAGGTCACCCCGCGCTGGTGATGGACATGAGCTTCGCCAACCAGGCCCTGGGGCTGGAGTGGCTGCGCGCGAATGCCGCCGCGTTGGAGCCGAACGTCTACGGCATCCCCGACGCGATCGACCGCGAGGTCGCGCGCCTCAAGTTGCTGAGCATGGGCATCCGCATCGACCCGATGACCGCGGAGCAGAAGACCTACAGCGAGTCGTGGGAATCGGGGACGTGAGCGATCTCGAGCACCCCGGCATGGTGGTGGTCCTCGACGTCAACGACATCGGGCGCACCGCAGCGTTCTGGAGTGCCGTTCTCGGCTTTCCGGTTCGGCGCGAGATCACGCAGTTCACGGTCCTGCGCCCGGATGACCCGGCCGACACCCGCCCGCACCTGATCCTCCAGAAGGTGCCTGAGGCCAAGGTCGTGAAGAACCGATCCCACCTGGACCTGCACGTGCCCGACGTCGATGCTGCGCGGGACCGATACCTGGCGCTGGGTGCCAGGCTGCTGCAGGAGTCCAAGAACTGCATCGGCGACTACTGCTGGTACCTGATGTCCGATCCGGAGGGCAACGAGTTCTGCGTCGCGCCCGGCTGAACCCGTGACGCGCGTCCGGCCGCCTCGGCGCGTACACTCGCGAGCGCAGATGTCCATCCCTGACGGCCACACCCTGTTCACGTCGGAATCGGTCACCGAAGGCCATCCCGACAAGCTGTGCGACGCGGTCGCCGACGCCGTGCTCGACGATGTCCTGTCACGCGATCCAACGTCCCGCGTTGCCATCGAAGTGGCCGCGACGACGGGTCTCGTCATCGTCATCGGCGAGATGACCACTGACACGTACTGTGACGTGCAGGGCGTGGTCCGCAACACGGTCCGCGAGATCGGGTACAACGACAGTCGTCTCGGCTTCGACTGGGAGACCTGCGGTGCCTTGACCGCGATCAAGGAGCAGTCCCCCGACATTGCGCGCGGCGTGGACCACGCACTCGAGGCCAGGGAGGGGATCGAGCCCGACGAGTTGGGGGCGGGCGACCAGGGGATGATGTACGG
>JAOUHE010000201.1 GCA_029865285.1 Chloroflexota bacterium | reverse complement strand
GGTCCCCTAAGCCCACGCGGGCGCGGTTGCTCCTTTGATCGCGCCCCACCAACCCAAAGGAGTAGGAATGAGACCCCGCAGATTGCATCTCGTCGCCGCGCTTGCGGTGGCCGCATTGGTCATCACCGCGTGCAGCAGTGCCGTACCTTCCGACTCGACGGAGCCATCGGTCGCTGCCCCGAGCTTCGCCATGTCACCGATGATGAGTACGATGCCGTCCATGAGCGGTGAGCCCGGGCATCCCCACGACGGGGACGCGATCACGTTTACCGCGGCCTCCGCCACGATCACCGTGGACGGTGATGCTTCCGACTGGAGTGCCATCGAGGGCGCGACCGTCAACCTCGAGCAGCTCCGCCTCGCCGGTCTGAACCCGTCAGACGCGGCTGAGATCAAGTTCGACCCGGTCGAGCCGGTGGACGTGACCCTCAAGGTCGCGAGCGACGACGAGAACATCTACGTTCTCTTCGAAGTGCCCGGTGGCTTCGTCTACGATCCGGCCAACCACAACATGTCAGCCTCCGTGGCCGTGATGTTCCTGATCGAAGATTCGGCCGAACCGCACATGGGCGCAGAGGAACCCGAAATCCACGACCCTCTTGGGATGGTCGACATGTGGCACTGGGAGCTCGACTGCGCTCCGGGCAACATGTCGGGCGGCGCAGGCGTCGTCGGCGGCGACGATCCGACCTGCAACCTCGATGACGAGTATTCCACCACGCCGTTCGCCCGCGAAGACGATGGCGGCGGCGACGTTGCGAACAACGCCGCGGAGAACAGCCTGACCGGCGTGTGGGAGCACAGCGCTCGAGCGTCTGGGGCCGGCGCCGACGGGACGTGGATCTTCGAGTTCTCCAGGCCGCTGCAGACCGGTGATCCCCAGGATGCCCAGTTCGTAAGCGGCGGCACCGCGCATGTCGCACTGGCCTTCTTTGACCCCACCGAAGGGACCGATGGTTGGAGCGACGCCGGACACCTGCAGAGCGCCTACAACGGCTGGATCGAGGTGACGCTCCCGTAGCTCGGCCCATCATCCAGGCAAGCGACGAGGCACCCCGTGGGGTGCCTCGTCGTCAGGGTCGAGAAGCTGCCATTCAGCTGAGCTGGCTCGTGCAGTGCGGGCAGCGACTGGCTGCTACAGGGATATCGGTGGCGCAGAACGGGCATGCCTTGGTGGTCGGCGCCGCGGCCGGCTCGTCCTTGGCTGCTTTGGCGTTCATCGCGTTCATCGGCTTGACCACGAAGAAGAAGATCGCGGCGGCCACCAGGACGAAGCTGATCAGGAAATTCAGGAACGTGCCGTAGCTGACGGTCGCCTTGCCGGCCTCGAAGGTGAGCGTTGAGAAGTCAGGGACGCTGAGCAGTCCGAGTAGTGGCGTGAGGATGTCTGCCACGAATGATCCGATCAGCAGGCCGAAGGCGCTACCAATCACGATGCCGACTGCCATGTCGACCACGTTTCCGCGCATGAGGAAGTCACGAAATTCTTTGAACACGAACAAGACCCTCCCGATAACAGACGTCAGCGCCACACCTGGCGCTTTGAACCGGCAGATGCCGGCTGCGTGACGCGAAGTATAGGTCGCGCCATGCAGGTCGGACCGCCCGAGCCGTTGATCCCGATCTCGGTCGCCGGGTAGGTGTGCACCTCGCACCCGGCGTCCTCCAGGGCGCGCTGCGTCACGGGATTCCCGCGAGCCATCACCAGCACACCCGGGCGCACTGCCAGCACGTTGCAGCCAAGGGTCGGGTACTCGGCGTCGGGCACGGCAATGGTCCGGACACCCAGCTCGCGGAGCAGTTCCCACAGACCGGCGGGCAGGAGCGGCAGGTAGACCACCGCCAGGTCATCGGTCACCGGGGAGATGACCGACAGCAGATGCACCAGCTCGTCGTCGCCACGCCAGTAAGGAACGTCGAACGTGCGCACGTCGCCGCCCACCAGCGTGGCCAGCTGTCGGGCCCCGGCGTCGTTGGTGCGCAGCGACCGCCCGATGCACAGCACGTCGGGCCGCAGCCAGAACGTGTCGCCGCCCTCGATGGTGCCCGGCGCTGCGATTCGCCCGATCATCGGAATCCCGGCGGCGGTCGTCCACGCCTCGAGGAGTGCGGCCTCACCAAGGCGGCTCGGCTTGCCGGGGCGCAGCGCGATGGCGCCGCGGTCGGTGACCAGCAGCGGGTCAAAGGTGTAGACAAGGTCCGGCCCCGCCTCGCCCGCGAGCACATGAACGGCCACGCCAAGCCGGGTGAGCAACTCCACGAAGGCGTCGTGCTGGCGCTGCGCAGCCGCCAGGTCGACCGGATGCAGGAAGCCGTGCGCGGGATCGTCAAAAGCTGCGCCGAAGGCGGCATCGGGCCGATGCACGAGGACGTCGCGCAGGGGCGCGGTCATGCTCTGGGCGCCGTAGGTGGTGAAGGTCGGAGTCATCGGTGTCGAGGATAATCGCACGCATGCGCCTCGCGACCTGGAACGTCAACTCGCTGAAGGCCCGCCTCGAACGGGTGCTGGCCTGGCTCGAGGCGGTGCAGCCGGATGTGCTGTGCATGCAGGAGACCAAGCTCGCCGACACGGCCATCCCCGAGCTGGACTTTCGTGCGCTCGGCTACGAGGTCGCGCACCACGGGCTGGGTCAGTGGAACGGCGTGGCGATCGCCTCGCGAATCGGCATCGGCCTGGCAGACATCCAGGCCGGACTGCCGGCAGCGAACGGCTGGACCGATGAGGGCGGTCGCTTCCTGGCCGCCACCTGCGGCGGCATCCGCGTGGCAAGCATCTACGTGCCGAATGGGCGCGTGGTCGGTTCGGAGTTCTACGATGCCAAGCTCGCCTGGCTCGACCACCTCAACGGCTGGCTGACCGATGCCTGCGATCCGGCCTCGCCACTGGCGGTGTGCGGTGACTACAACGTTGCGCCGGCCGATGAGGACGTGTACGACCCCGCCGCGGTCAACGGCGGAACCCATGTTTCCAGTCCGGAGCGGGCGGCGGTGGCGCAGATGCGGGACTGGGGCCTGGTCGACGTGGTGCGCCGATTCCACCCCGAGACCGGCTTCTTCACCTGGTGGGACTATCGGGCGGGGAACTTCCACAAGAACCTGGGGATGCGCATCGACCACGT
>JAOUHE010000047.1 GCA_029865285.1 Chloroflexota bacterium | reverse complement strand
GGCTGGCCGTACTCGGGGGCCTGGTCCGCATGTCGCCGGCCGTGGCAAGGCGGACCATCTTGGGGGGCGGAGGGGCGATGCTGGTCGTCGCCATCATCGAGCCGTTCCTGCGGCCGCGCCTTCTCCAGTGGGGCTTCGTCGAGTTCGACGACTGGCTGTACGTGGCGCACGGCATGACACCGTTCAGCGGAGCAACCGTGTTCGTGGTCGGCGCTGTCATCGCGGCCAGCTTGCCGTTCGCGCGCCGGACGGCCCGCACCAGCATCGCCAACGCCGATCCGGGCGCTCGTTCCGTACTGCGCTGGGCGCTCGTGCTGCTGGCCCTCGCCTTCCTGTACACGTTGCCGTGGCTGTCCGGGTCGTTCCTGACCCAGGTCATCGTGCTGGTCGGCTTCTACGTCTTGCTCGGGCTGGGGCTGAACATCGTGGTCGGCTATGCCGGCCTTCTCGACCTGGGCTACGTCGCCTTCTACGCTGTCGGCGCGTACGTCACGGCGCTGGTAACATCGCCCACCTCGGCGCTGGGCTGGGGCCTGAACTTCTGGGTGGCCCTGCCACTCGTCGTCGCCCTGTCGGCTGGGGTCGGGCTCATGATCGGTGCGCCGGTGCTTCGCCTGCGCGGGGATTACCTGGCCATCGTGACGCTGGGCTTCGGCGAGATTGCGCGGGTGCTGCTCGGTTCCGAGGCGCTGAAGCCGTGGCTCGGCGGCCCGACCGGAATCCTGAGCGTGCCGTTCATGATCGACAACGGCAAGTACACGCTGCCGCTGATCGGTGAGCAGAGCGGGGCGGCAGCCACCTACTTCCCGCTGCTCGGTTTCTGCGTGCTGGCGGCCGTCGTCGCGCACCGACTCAAGTACTCGCGCACCGGCCGAGCCTGGAACGCCATGCGCGAGGACGAGGACGTCGCCCAGGCGACCGGCATCAGCACGGTCAACTACAAGCTGCTGGCATTCGCCATGGGCGCGGCGGTGGGCTGCGTTGGCGGAGCCATCTTCGCCACCCACCTCCAGGGGGTGGTCCCCGGCGGGTTCGTCCTGCTGGTATCCATCACGGTGCTGGCGGTCGTGGTGCTGGGCGGCATGGGGAGCATCCCGGGCGTGATCGTGGGCGCCTTTGCCCTCATCGGCACGCCCGAGCTGTTGCGCGAATTCGCCGAGTACAAGTTGCTCGTCTACGGCGCGGTGCTGGTGGCCGTGATGATCCTGCGCCCCGAGGGCCTGGTTCCCGATGCCGCGCGAAAGGCGGAGCTCGAGGAATCGCGAACCGATGATGGCCCGCAGCACGGACCAGAGTTCGACGTGATCACGGGAGATGCCTGACCGATGACCACCGAAGCGTCAGTCGAAGCGGCGGCGATGGGTGACGCCAGCGGACGCCCGCTGCTCGTTGCACGAGCAGTCACCAAGGCCTTCGAGGGGCTGATCGCCAATCGAGACATCGATTTTGAGATCCCTCGCCACTCGATCGTCTCGATCATCGGACCCAACGGCGCCGGGAAGACCACGTTCTTCAACCAGCTGAGCGGCGTGTACCATCCGACCTCCGGCACCATCGTGTTCGAGGGGACCGACATCAGCCACACGCCGCCCCACGAGGTCGCCGGTCTCGGCGTGGCGCGCACGTACCAGAACATTCGACTCTTCCAGAACATGACGGTTCTGGCCAACGTGATGGTGGGCCGCCACGTGCGGATGCATGGCCAGTGGTATGGGGCGATCGCCCGGATGGCCGGCATCCGAGCCGAGGAAGCTGAGGCCGAGCGCCGCGCGTTCGGCCTGCTCGAGCTGGTGGGGCTCGCGCGGTCGACGTCGAGTGAGCTGGCCAGGAACCTCCCCTACGGCGACCAGCGCCGGCTCGAGGTCGCACGAGCGCTTGCCAGCGACCCGAAGCTCCTGCTGCTCGACGAGCCGACCGCCGGCATGAATCCCGGCGAGACCAAGCAGATGACCGACTTCATCGCCCGGCTGCAGCGAGACCTGCAGTTGACGGTCCTGCTCATCGAGCACGACATGAAGGTGGTCATGGGTGTCAGCGAGCGGATCACCGTGCTCGACTACGGCGAGAAGATCGCCGAGGGGACACCCGCCGAGATCCGCGCCAACCCGCGGGTCATCGAGGCCTACCTCGGGAAGCAGGCGACCGCATGACGCACGCGCTCGAGCTGGTCGACATACACACCTATTACGGCAAGATCCACGCGCTCAAGGGCGTGTCGATGACGGTCGACCCCGGTGAGGTGGTGACCCTCATCGGCTCGAACGGAGCCGGCAAGTCGACCACGTTGCGCACGATCAGCGCCATCACCCACGCGCGGGAGGGCAAGGTTCTCTTCAACGGCGTCGAGATCCAGGCCGAGAAGCCGCATGCCGTCGTCGGGATGGGGATCGCCCAGGCGCCGGAGGGGCGGCACGTCTTCACACGAATGACGGTTTACGAGAACCTGCAGATGGGCGCCTTCAGCCGTTCGGGCGACATCGCGGACGACGTCGCGCGCGTCTACGACCTCTTCCCGCGACTCAAGGAGAGACGCGCCCAGCGCGCCGGCACGCTCTCGGGCGGCGAGCAGCAGATGCTGGCCATCGGTCGGGCACTGATGGCCAAGCCGACACTGCTGCTGCTCGACGAGCCGTCGATGGGCCTCTCGCCGATCCTGACCGAGCAGATCTTCCAGATCATCCGAGACATCAACGGCCAGGGCACAACCGTCCTCCTGGTCGAGCAGAATGCGCAGATGGCCTTCAACGTGGCCCATCGCGGCTACGTGCTGCAGACCGGCCAGATCATCCTTGCCAACACCGCCGCCAACCTGGCGGCCGACCCGCAGGTGCGCCAGGCCTACCTCGGCGAGATCTAGACGGTCCCCGGATGCCCGGCGATCCGCACGATTCCTCGGCCGATCAACCCGCCGCGCCGCCGCCACCGCGCAGGTCGTCCGGCGACTACCGCCCCGATCTGCGCCCGATGCTCATCCTGGCCGGCCTGCTAGTAGCGGTCATCGTCGGCTGGATCCTCCTCAGCGACGCGATCCTGCCCCCGCGCTGAGCCCCCGTCCGGCGCCGTACAGGACCAGCGCTGCGCCGACCGCGGCCGCGGCGAGCCCCGGCGAGCGCTGCGGGAGCGGCAGGAAGCCAACCGACCACAGTTCCCAGGCACGGTAGCCAAGGGCGGCGGCGGCGACCAGTCCCAGCGCCAGGTACACCCACGGCGTGTCGAGCAGAAAGCCCCAGCGTCCGCGCATGTAGCCGATGTCGAGGAGCACCAGGGCGGCCAGGGCGGCACCATAGATAACGATCCCCGGTCCCTCCAGCCCGATGCCCGAGCTGGCCGGCACCCGCACACCGTTCACCGTCTCACCGCCGGCGTTCCACCACGTCAGGAATCCGGCTGCGATCATGAGCAGGCTGCCGAGCAGGATCGGGAGCCGAAAGCGGCCGCCGGGCGCCCCGTCCACGGCGCGCTACTCCGCGGCAGGGGTGTAGACGGAGGGACGCAGGACGCCGATGTACGGGAGGTTCCGGTACCGCTCGTCGTAATCCAGGCCGTAGCCGATGACGAAGCGGTCCGGGATGGTGAAGCCGCGGTAGTCGATCTCGATCGAGGCGAGGCGGCGCGCCGGCTTGTCGAGCAGGCAGCAGACCTGGATCGAGGCGGGGCCCCGGTCCTCCAGGTAGCGGAGCAGATAGTTGAGGGTCAGGCCGGTGTCGATGATGTCTTCCACGACGATCACATGTCGCCCCTCGATCGAACCGGAGAGATCCTTCAGGATGCGCACCTGTCCGCTCGACTCGGTGGCGGCGCCGTAGCTGCTGACCTCCATCAGGTCGATCGCGAGCGGGACGTCCATGGCCCGCACCAGGTCGGCCAGGAAGATGATCGAACCCTTCAGCACGCTGACCAGGACGGGATTGCGGTCGGCATAGTCGGTCGCCAGCTGCGCCCCGAGCTCGGCGACACGGGCGGTGATCTGCTCGTGGGTGAGCAGGACCTCTTCCACGTCGTCGTGGATCCTCGGCTCAGACATTGGCGCCGGCCCGATCATCGAGCGGCCCGTTGCCGTTCATCGCCGTCACGTCGGCGAGGAAATCGAGGCGCCCGTACTTGACCATCAGGGCCCTGAAGTCGCGGGCGTAGAAGAGCTTCACGCGCACGTCGGGGTAGAGCTGGCGGAGCCATCGCAGCTTGCGGTTCTTCTTCCGCACGAGCGCCTGCTTGAGGGTCGTCAGCTCCAGGTAGAGGTCGACCTCGGGCAGGTAGAAGTCCGGCGCGAACGATTCGGTCACCGCGCCTTCGGCGTTCCACGAGAGGGGGAAGATGTCCGGTTCGTACCGCCATGCGACACCGTAGAAGTCGAGGATCCTCGCCAGCTCGGCCTCGCTCTGGTGGGCGAAGCGCGGCGGGCTGTCGTTCAGCGTCGCCGCCACTGGTCCCCGATCGTACCGCCCCACCGGGCCCCTGGCGCCATCGAGGCCGAGTATACGCTGGCAAGTTATCCACAATCGGGGCGATCACCGCAGGTTTGGTGGATAAGCCGGTTGTTGCGCACAGCCCGCGACTGGTACGGTGACGATCCTGCTTCCCCGGTGGCCGAGTACGGTAACCGGACACGGCGTGGGGCCGATGCGCAAGCCGGCCGCGATACCGCCCGTGGCCGGGAAGACCGAAACGCCGCCGCGGAGGCATTTTTTGTTGTCAGGGACCGATGGCGCCGCTGAAGCGGCGCGCGGGACGAGCGCAGTTCTCGAGGGGCTGCTGGCCGATGCTCCCGCGATCGCCTCGCTCCTGCCGCCGGGCTACTTCGTTGCCATCGAGCGCTACGTCGCGCTCCTGCTGGTCGCGAACGAGCGGCTCAACCTGACCCGCGTGGTCGCGCCAGAAGCGATCGCTCGGACCCACCTGCTCGACGCGCTGGCCGCGCTGCCGCTGCTGGATGCATGGGCGCCGGACCGCGTGATCGACCTCGGCTCGGGCGGCGGCGTCCCTGCCATTCCGCTCGCCCTTGCTCGCCCGGGAATGAGCTGGACGCTCGTCGATTCGGTCGCCAAGAAGGCGGACGCGCTGCGAGAGGTGGTCGCCGCCCTCGGACTGCGCGACGTAGCGGTGCTGGCCGAGCGCGCCGAGACTCTCGGCCGGGACCCGCGCCATCGAGAGCGGTACGCGGTCGTTACCGCCCGAGCCTGCGCAGCCCTGCCGGTCCTGGCCGAACTCTCGATCCCCCTGGTACGCGTCGGTGGGCACCTGCTCGCCTGGAAAGGACCGCTCACGGAGCGTGACGAGGAGCTGCAACGCGGCCGGAAAGCGCTCGGGGAGGCCGGCGCCGGGAGGCCGTGGATCGCCGAGACCGGGCTGGTCGCCCTCGGCGGTCACCGATTCGTGATCGCGACCAAGGAGCGCCCGACGCCCGTCCGTTTCCCTCGCCGCCCCGGCGAACCCGGTCGTCGCCCACTCGGCTGATCCGGTCTGGAGTGCCGTGTCTCGCCCCACGGATCCAACATCACGCACGGGGCCGCCACGGGCGCGCATTCCCGCAATGCGGCACTTCCGGCCCCTATCAGGGCCGAAATGGACCCGATGAGGCTGATGGTTGATCGTTAGATCCGCCCCGTGGAACAGCTGGCGTGGCTGCCAGCCCCAGCGCCATCGCGGTCGAATCGGGGCGTCCATCGGTATACTCCGTGCCCCATGCGCCTCGCCGTCCTGTCGGACATCCACGCCAATCTCGCCGCGCTCGACGCGGTGGTCGACGACATGCCGCCTGTCGACGAGGTCTGGGCGCTCGGAGACCTCGTCGGCTACGGTCCACAGCCCAACGAGGTGATCCGGCGCCTTGTGGAGCTGGGGGCCAGGGCCGTGATGGGCAATCACGACGGAGCCGCCGTCGGCGTCGTGGACGCCAGCTGGTTCAACCCCGACGCGGCCACCGCGATTCGCTGGACGGCTTCGGTGCTGGACGACGACTCGCGCACCTACCTCTCCGGCCTGCCGCAGGTCCGCCGTGATGGCGACCTCACCGCCGTCCACGGCTCACCGCGTGAGCCGATCTGGGAGTACATCACCGACCAGCGCATCGCCAGCGAGAACCTGGGGTCCTTCGAGACCCGCACCTGCCTCTTCGGCCACACCCACATGCCGATCATCTACCGGGCCGACGGCGACCGTATGGAGGTGGTTCCGGCCGACACCGCGGCCCCGATCGCACTCGACGCGCGACGGGCCCTGATCAACCCCGGCAGCGTGGGACAGCCGCGGGATGGCAACCCAGATGCCTCGTACGTCGTGCTCGACACCGATGCCGGGACCGCCGAGTACCGCCGCGTCACATACGACGTTCCGGCGACCCAGCGTTTGATGCGCGAGCGCGACCTGCCACGCTGGCTGGTGGATCGGCTCAGCCAGGGCCGATGAGCCGGTCGGCGGCAGCATCCGGAGTTCTCATCGTCGCGATCGCGGTGTCGGCGTGCGCCGCTGCGGTCTCCCCGAGCATCTCGGCGGACGAGTCGGTGAGCGGATCGGCAGGCGCGTCGGTGAGCGTCAACATGTCGCGCCTGGTGGGGATCGAGATCGTGGACCGCGCGGCGGCAGCGATCGAAATCGCGTTTGACGCCGGGGCCGCTGCCGAACTCGTCGCACCGCTCCCGGCGGATGCCGACTTCGCGACCCAGGCGGTCCTCTGCCTGTTCATCGGTGAGCGGAACACCGGCGGTTGGGCGGTCACGGTGCAGTCGATCCGCATCGTGGAGGGCCGCATGGAGATCACCGCTCGCGAGACGGAGCCGCGCGGTGGCACTGCGACCGATGGGGCGACCTACCCCGCCGATTGCGTGCTGATCGACCGGTCGGTACTGCCGGTCGGCTCGCTCCCGGTGACCTCGACCGACACGACCAGCGACGAGTTCATCATCGACGGCGCCATCGACGTCCCAGCGCCCGCTGGCGCGCCGTAGGATATCGGTCACATGATCTTCGGCCGTCGCGAGAAGCGACCCGCGCTGCTCGTCTTCGAGCGCATCCTCGTCCCTCTTGCCGGCACGGAGGCCGATGACGCCGCCCTGCGACTCACCGCCACGCTGCTCGCCGGCTCCGAGGGGCAGGCCTCGCTGCTCCACGTGATCGAGGTGCCGTTCGAGCGGCAGCTCGACGCCCAGGACCCTGCGGCGGTGGCCTTTGCCGACGAGGTGCTCGGCCGCGGCGAAGCCTTCCTGCTCGAACAGGAGGTCACGGTTCGCACCGGCATCTCACAGGCACGCGCCGCGGGAGCTGCGATCGTGGACGACGCCGCCGAGCAGCGGGCAGACCTGATCGTGATGGGACTACGCTACAAGACGCGCTTCGGCGGAGGCTGGGACGCGGGACGCACCGTCCCGTACGTCATGCGCAACTCGACGGCGCCGGTCTGGTGCCTGCGAGCCGAGACGGAGGAGTTGGCACACACACCATGAGAGTGATCATCATCGGCTGCGGCCGGGTGGGGGCCATGACCGCTGCGACCCTGGACGAGCGAGGCGACCACGTGACCGTCATCGACGTCGAGCAGAGAGCCTTTACCCGGTTGCCGAGCACGTTCGGCGGGGTCACCGTGCGCGGCAGCGGAACCGATGAGGACGTGCTGCGCAGCGCCGGCGCGGAGATGGCGGAGTTGCTGATCGCGCTCACGCAGGGCGACAACCGGAACGCGATGAGCGCACAGCTGGGCAAGCACATCTTCGGCATCCCCCGGGTGATTGCCAAGATCAACGACCCGTTGCGCGCGGAGGCGTACCGCACCCTCGGGCTGGAGACGATCTGCCGCACGGTCGTGCTGGCTGATGCGCTTGTCCTCGCGGCCGCCGAGGGGGCCGAGGCCACCAACGGCGCCGTCAAGCCGCCTACCGCCGAGCCGCGGCAGGGGACCCCGCCGCGCGGTTCTCGAGCCTCCGCCCAGGCCCCCGCCGCGCCCGAGGAGAGCTGACCGATGTATGTGGTCGTTGTCGGCGGCGGCAATGTCGGCTACTACCTCACGAAGGAGCTGCTCGCCGCGGGGCACGAGGTGGTGATGATCGAGAAGGACCCGTCGCGTGCCCGCACCATCGCCGACGAGCTGGGCAGCATCGTCATCCCCAACGACGGGTGCGAGGGCCGCTACCAGGCCGAGGCAGGCATGGCCCGTGCCGATGTCGTTGCGGCGGTGACCGGCGACGATGAGGACAACCTGGTCGCCTGCCAGGTGGCGAAGATGCGATTCAACGTGCCGCGCGCCATCGCACGCGTCAACAATCCGAAGAACGAGGCCCTCTTCCGTCGCCTGGCGATCGACGACACGGTCAGCCCCACGCGCGCAATCCTGGCGGTCATCGAGCACGAGATCCCGATCCACGATCTGCTGCACCTCGCCGAGCTCGAGCGTGGCGACGTGCAGGTCGTCGAGGCCCAGCTCGACGCTTCGTCGCCCGCGATCGGGCGGATGCTGCGCGACCTCGAGCTCCCCGAGGGGAGCACCATCGCGGTCATCGTTCGCGACGACCATGCCATCGCCGCGCGCAGCGACACCGCTCTGCGGGTGGGCGACAGCGTGCTGGCCATAACATCGGCGGAGCATGAGGCGGAGCTGCGCAGCCTGCTCATCGGGGAGTGAGCGAAGCCAGGGCTCTCCGCCTGGCGCTGGTGGCCTGGGGGCTCGGAGACCTGGCCCTTGGCCGACGGGTGATCGGTCTTGCCTGGATGGCCACCGAAGGTGCAGCCGTTGCGGTCGTCGTCCTTCTCACGCTCACCTTTGGCGACACGTCGTGGTACCTGCTCCCATTCCTGGCCGGGGCGGCCTTCCTTGCGCTCTGGGCGACACAGGCGGCTCTCGCCTACCGTGCGGCGCAGACGCTGGTCACCGCCGGGGAGGTCACTCCTGCCGGCAGCGGATCCCCGGCGATAGCGCTGGTCTGGCTGACCATCCCGATGCTGCTGTGGGGCACCGGCTTCTGGCTCGTCGCCGGAGCGCAGGCGTCGCCTGCCGCGGTCGTGGACCGCTTCGTGACCGCGTGGCCGGACGTGGCGGACGCTCACGCCGTCTGGGAGGAGGGGCTTGCGGCCGACCCCGCAGCCCTCACCAAAGCCGCCGATGCAGCCATCGCGAGCCTCGCCTCAGCCTGCGCTGGGGACCCTGATGCTGAATGCGCGGACGCCGACGCCCTCCTTCGCGACCTCCGCGTCCACATCGCGGCGGACGGGGAGCGCCGCGCAACAGCGGTCGCCGAGCTGGTGCGCTATAAGCGTCGCGCGGCCTCATTTCTGGGTATCTTCGGAACGACCGAGCTCGTACCGGTCCCCGTCGCCGAGGTTCTCACGCTGACCCTGGTCGCCGACGCCGCACCATTCGGGGGTGAGCGATGGATCATTGTGAACGCCGGGACACCCTGAAGGGATAGCGATAGTCAGATGAGCGACGCCCACGAAGCGACCACCGAGCCCGGCCGCGGCGCCCTGCAGGGAGGGCGGTTCCTCCACGACCTCGACGAGGCCGTCGGGAAGGCGGTCGTCGGCGCACAGCTGCCGCTCCGTTTGCTTGCCACCGCCGTCCTGGCCGATGGGCACGCGCTGCTGGAGGACGTTCCGGGGGTCGGCAAGACGCTCCTCGCCCGGGCCTTCTCGCAGGCGCTCGGCCTGACGTTTGCCCGCGTGCAGGGGACGCCTGATCTGCTCCCCACCGACGTTACCGGAAGCAGCATCCTCGACCACGGCGACTTCCGGTTCGTCCCAGGCCCCGTCTTCACCAACGTCCTGCTGGTGGACGAGATCAACCGCGCCACGCCGCGCACGCAATCGTCGCTGCTGGAGGCGATGCAGGAGCGCCAGGTATCGGCCGAGGGGATCACTAGACCGCTCCCCGACCCGTTCGTTGTGCTGGCTACCCAGAATCCGATCGAGCTGGAGGGCACATTTGCGCTCCCGGAGGCCCAACTCGACCGGTTCCTGCTGCGCATCTCGCTCGGCTATCCCGACGAGGAGGGCGAGCGGACCATCGCGCGGCGTTACCAGGCTGCGGAGGAGCCACTCGATGCCGTCGCGCGGGTCGCCGACCCGGAGGAGCTCGGTGCGATGCGCCAGGCCGCCCGCACCGTGGCGGTCAGCCCAGACGTGGAGGCCTACCTCGTTGCGCTGGTGCGTGCTACCCGAGACCACCCCGACCTGCGCCTGGGCGCCTCCCCGCGCAGCAGCGTGGCGCTGTATCGGGCCGCCCAGGCCTGGGCGCTGCTCGATGGACGAGCCTTCACGCTCCCCGACGATGTGCGCGCCATGGCGCACGCCGTTCTTGACCACCGGGTCCTGCTCGATATCGACCGCGAGCTTCGCGGCGCGACGGTGAGTGGCGTGATCGACGCGGTCCTCGACTCCACTCCGGTGCCGCTCGCCGGCGACGCCGACTAGGCGCGGAGACCGCCATGAGCGGCTGGCTGGCGCTGGTTGCGGCGATGTTCGTGGCTGGCGTGGCTGCCGCGGCGCCGGGCCTCTTCCTGGTCGCTGCAATCACCCTCGGGTACGCGTCGCTCACGCGCCTGTGGGCCCGCTACGGGATGGGCCAGGTGCTGTACTCGCGGTCCCTCGGAGCCACCCGAGCCGTGGCCGGGGACACGGTCCCGCTCGACGTAACGATCTGGAACCGCAAGCCGCTGCCACTCCCCTGGATCGCGGCCGACGATCTGATCACCGACGGCATCACCGTGCGCGAGCGACCCGTCCTCGAGCGGGACGACGAGCAGTTCGGACGAATGGTGTTGCACAACGCCTGGGCACTCGCCTGGTTCGAGAGAGTCATCCGCCACTTCCACCTCGAGGCGCGGCGGCGGGGCGTCTACGAGCTGGGACCGGCGCGGCTACGGGTCCGCGACATCCTGGGACGGGATGCCGCCGCGGGGGCGGAGCCGAGCGGGGCGTCGCTGGTCGTCGGCCCGCGTAGCGTGCCGCTGCGGATGGCCGGCCGAAACGCGGCTCCGATCGGTGAGCGGCGGGCGCGTCGGTCACTGTTCGCGGATCCGGCACTCTTCGGCGGGGTGCGCCCCTTCCAGCCCGGCGATTCGCTGCGCCGCGTTCACTGGCGCGCCACTGCCCGTCTCGGCACCACGGTGAGCCGCCGGTACGAGCCGGCCCGGGGCCGCGAGGTGATCATCGCCCTGGACATGCAGACGATCCCCGGTCCGCATTGGGAGATGACGTACGACGACGAGGCGTTCGAGGCACTGTGCGTGACCGCCGCCTCGCTCTCCCGGCAACTGCTGGCCGATGGCGCCTCGTGCGGCATCGCGGCGGCGAGCTTCACCGGCACGATCCAGCAGGTCGCCTACCTCGGACCCCAGGCGGCGCACGGCCAGCTGGCTCGCACCGCGGAGTTCCTGGCGCGCATCGGGCCGATCAGCTCGCGG
>JAOUHE010000046.1 GCA_029865285.1 Chloroflexota bacterium | reverse complement strand
TGCTCCATCCGCCGAAGGTTCCGAGGGAGGGTCCGACCGCTCGTCAGCCGGGTTCGGGGACGACCCGTCGAAGGAGGTCCCTCAACGTCTGCGCCTCGGCGTCGGAGAGGTTGGCACTGAAGTGCTCGTCGATCCCGCGGCGGTGGACGGGCCAGGCCTCCCGAAGCACATCGCGGCCGTGCGCGGTAATGGCAGCCCGCACGGTCCTACGATCCGCAGGTGCGGCGATCCGCTCCACCGTGCCGGCCGCCTCCATCCGGTCGACGAGTCGGGTCACCCCGCTCCTGGTCAGTTGGACTTCCGCGCAGAGCGCACCGACCGGCAGACTCCCGCCGGGTGCATAGCGAAGCGTGAGTAGCACGACGTACTCGCTCAACGATATGCCCCGCTCCTCCCTGAGCTCCCGATCGAGCAGCCGGCGAAGCACATCCTCCGCTCGCATGACTTCTCTGAAGGCTTCCACCTGCGGGGTGTCGACCCCCGCCATCATCTTTCGCGCCATGTGCGGACGATACCTCAGACATTGTTGACAGAGCAAGTATCACGGAGCTATTGTTCACCAAGCAACAGTTGACTAAGCAATAGATGCTTGCGCGAAGGAGAGGAACCATGACGGACCAGAAGGTGATCGCAGTCGTCGGATCGACCGGCCAACAAGGAGGCGGCCTGGCGCGGGCAATCCTCGACGACCCGGCGGGTGGATTCAAGCTCCGGGCTTTGACGCGCAACCCGGGCTCGGAGGCCGCGAAGGCCCTCGCTGACCGGGGGGCCGACATCGTCACGGCCGATCTCGACGACCAGGCCAGCCTGGAGCGGGCCTTCGATGGCGCCTACGGCGTCTACGGGGTGACCAACTTCTGGGAGCTCTTCTCGGTCGAACGAGAGCAGGCACAGGCGGCCAACATCGCCCGAGCCAGCGTCGAGGCGAAGGTCCATCACGTGATCTGGTCCACGCTCGAGGACACCCGCCTTCACATCCCCCTCGATGACGAGCGGATGCCGACGTTGATGGGCAGCTACAAGGTCCCGCACTACGACGGCAAAGGAGAGGCGGACCGCTTCTTCGCCGAGGCTGGCGCCCCCACTACCTACCTCGCGCCCTCCTTCTACTGGGAGACGCTCTTCGACATGGTCCAGCGAGGCGAGGATGGCGTGCTCGCGATCACGCTCCCGATGGGCAATGCGCGCCTGCCTGGCATCGCGGCCAAGGACATCGGGCTGACGGCCTATCGGATCTTCGGTCGGGGCGACGAGTTCATCGGCTCACGCATCGGGATCGCGGGTGAGCATCTTCGCGTCGCAGAGATGGCTGCGATCCTGTCGGGTGTCCTCGGCGAAGAGGTCCGATACGTGAATGTGCCGCCGTCCGTCTTCCGGACGTTCGGGTTTCCCGGTGCCGACGACGTGGGAAACATGTTCCAGTTCAAGCACGATTTCGAGGACGCATACGTCGGTGCCCGCGACATCACCCTCGCCCGCTCCATCAACCCGGACCTGTCCACGTTCGAAGACTGGGCCGTGGCGAACAAGGACCGGTTCAAGATCCGAGTGGTCGCGGAGCTGGCGACGGTATGACGTGTAGCGGCACGTGACGACCATGCGGGCCATCGTCCTTGATGCGCCTGGGCCCGCGACGGCCCTGCAGATCCGGGAGGTGCCGAAGCCCGTGCTACGCGCGGGCTGGGTCCTCTTGCGGGTGGAAGCGTTTGGTCTCAATCGCTCCGAGCTGCATACCCGCCTGGGGCTTGCAGGACCGGACGTCACCTTCCCGCGCGTGTTGGGTATCGAGGCGGCCGGGATCATCGAGGCCGCGCCGGGCACCGATCTCGAGGTCGGCTCCAAGGCCGTCGCGATGATGGAGGGCATGGGCCGCTCGATCGATAGCGGCTACGCCGAGTACACCCTGGTTCCCCCTGGGTCGGTCATCCCGGTGGAAACGGACCTCGACTGGGCCCGCCTGGGGGCACTCCCCGAGGTCCTTCAAACGGCCTGGGGTTCACTCACGGTCGGTGTCGGACTAAAGATGGGCGACTCCCTGCTGATTCGGGGAGGGACATCGTCAGTCGGGTTGATGGCAGCGATCCTGGCCAAGCGTCAGGGCGCCACCGTGGTCTCCGCGACCAGGCGACCCGAACGCGCCGTCGAGCTCCGTGCACTCGGAATCGATCACGTTCTCGTGGACGATGGCCACATCGCGGACGCGGTGCGGGAGATCTTTCCGGGCGGCGTCGATGGCGCCATCGAACTGGTGGGCTCGCCGACGCCCCAGGACACGCTTCGCTCCTGCCGTCCCGGTGGCACGACCTGCTTCACGGGGATGCTGTCGAACCAGTGGATCGTGGAGCAGTTCTACCCGATCGATTTCATCCCCAGAGGCGTGCGGCTTACTGCCTATGGTGGCGGAGCCAGCGACCTTCCCAGGAACGTCCTCACCGACATCGCTTCGGCGATGCATCGAGGTGAGATCGAGATGCCGATCGAGGTCTACACCATGAGCGACATCGTCCGAGCCCACGATGACATGGAACACGATCGCGTCACGGCGAAGCAAGTGGTGCTGACCCGTGGAGATCCCTAGGATGGACGATCTCGCAGCGGCTGTGGCGGTGAGGCATGACCCACGTCACATCGAGGCCTTCGGGATCACCGCCCGCGATCGGGTCGACTGCACGGTGTTGCCAGGCACACACGGTCGAGCCGGAGTGATCGCCCTCTTCCGGGCACCGCTCGTCGAACACCGGCGAGAGGTTGGCGGACAGCGTATGCGACGAACTTTCCTACCGGGTCCGAGCCCGCGCCGCCCTTGAGGAAACCCATGAAGCCGATGACTCGGAGCGCGGCGTAATCGGGCAACCAGATCCAACCATCACGACAACCTACGCCGAGGTGCACTCATGAACGACGAGATCCAGAACCTCCGGGAGCCCGCCCACCCCATGGCCATCATCTCCGACCCCGCGCACGAGCAGGCCATCCGTAGCGCACTCGCGCGTGGCCACACCATCGACATCACGACGCTCGGCCGCAGGTCGGGCGAGACCCGCCGGATCGAGATCGTGTTCCATAGCTTCGATGGCCGGGTCTTCATCAGCGGCATACCCATCCGGGGTCGGACGCGCGCGTGGCTCCAGAACCTCCGTGCTGACCCGCGCTTCACGTTCCACCTCAAGCAGCTGGTCCACGCCGACCTGCCCGCAACGGCGCGCGAGATCACCCAGGAGCCCGAGCGCAGGCAGGTGATGACATGGATCGCGCGCGTCTGGCGCCGTGACGTCGATGAGATGGTCGCCCACAGCCCGCTGGTCGAGGTGACCTTCGAGGACCTGCCGGCAGCCGCGGCGCCGGCAAGCTCCGGGCAGGGGACCGCCGCGAGACCCTGATCGACAGTCGCCCCCGAGCCGGACGGCACTGGGGTTCGGGCAGGGCCTTCGTTACTCGGCTCGAAGTGGCCACGACGCTCGAGCTCCAGGTGCACAACCCATATGGATAGGAGGGATAGTGCGGGCCATCATTGCAACACGACCGGGCGGACCGGAAGTCCTGAAGATCATCGAGACGGCTGAACCCGATGCCCGTCAAGGCGAAGTGAAGATCAGGGTGCATGCGTTTGGGCTGAATAGGGCCGAGAGTTACTACCGCAGCGGCAACTACGGGCTCTTCAACTCGGACCTCGCCCTGGACCAACGACGCCGGCTCCGTACCGCCTCAATCGATTAGCCTCACGACATCATCGAGCGGACTGCCATTCGATCCGTTTGGACCGTGTCCTGCGGCCTCCGGCAACCAGGGCGCCAGGATCCACACGAGCTGCGCCGTCGTCGTCGCCCAGACCTCACGGTCCGTGGCGCGCTCGGCGGATCGGGACGGCCGGCGCGTCATGCGCTCCGGAGCCAGTCGCAGGGCTCTGGAGGCTCGGCGAGGCGCATCGTGATCGGAAGGTCGTTGGTGCCGGGGCTATCCCTCTCGCCCCGACCACCTCTCACGCCCTGTTGCGAAAGTCGTCGTGCCGCTATGCTCGATCCAATGCAGGCACTGACGGCCCTCACCGATACCTTCCGAGCTCTCCATCGAGCAGGCTGCTTCGTGATCCCGAACCCGTGGGACGCGGGCAGCGCTCGCTTGCTGGCCGGCATGGGCTTCAAGGCGCTCGCGACCACGAGTTCCGGGTTTGCCTGGACGCTGGGCAAGTCCGACAATCGCGTGAGCCTCGACGAGGCGCTCGAGCACCTGAGAGTGGTTGCCGCCTCGGTGGACGTGCCGGTCAACGCCGACTTCGAAGGCGGGTTCGCGGTCGAACCGGACGGCGTCGCCGCGAACGTGGCACGCGCCATCGAGACCGGGATCGCGGGGCTGTCGATCGAGGATTCCAGCGGCGACCCGTCGGAACCGTTGTTCGACTTCGACCTGTCGGTCGCGCGGATCCGTGCCGCCAGGAGGGCGATCGACGGCCAGGGCGGGCACGTGCTGCTCACCGGGCGATCGGAGGGGTTCGTGGTCGGTCGGCCCGACCTCGCCGAAACGATCCATCGGCTGCGCGCGTATGCCGAGGCCGGCGCCGATTGCCTTTACGCCCCGCGCCTGGGGACTCTCGATGAGATTGCGGCCGTCGTCACCGCGGTCGCCCCGAAGCCCGTCAATGCCCTCGTCGGCAGCGACTTCACGACCGTCGCTGCTCTGACTGACCTTGGCGTCCGGCGGATCAGCGTGGGAGGGGGACTCGCGCGAGTGGCCTGGGGGGCGTTCGTCGAGGCTGCCACAGAGATCGCCGAGCACGGCACGTTCACACGGCTAGCCCGCGGGATCCCGTTCGCCGAGATCGACGGAGCCTTCGCCAGCGATGACGATCCCGAGGTCTGACCGGCCGAGGCGCTAGGCGGGGCTGCCTGGGTCAGAACTCCCCGGCCGATTGGTGCCGACGGCGGTGCGCAGGATGCGGAGGAACTCCTCGAGGGGGACGCGGTGGATCTTTGCCGCGCGCTCGACGGTGATCGCCCTGGTGATGAACGCGCGGAACGAGTAGCGGGCGCCCCGCTTGACGCCGAACACCTCCATCACGTCGGCGATGTCGCCGCATTCGCGCAGGATATTGGAAACCTTGGTGTCCTTGGTGATCTCCACGATCAGGCGACTCGCTCGAGGACGACGACCGGGATGATACGGGTCGTCTTCTTTGGGTACTCGCCGATCCCCGTGTGCACCGCGATGTGCTGGTCCCACAGCCGCTGACGCTCGCCGCCCTCGGCCACGCTGGCTCGAGCCTTGAACGTCTCCCGGTCCACCTCGATCGTGCCGATGGGATTGGCGACGAGGTTGTGATACCAGCCCGGATGGGTGGGCGCGCCGCCCTTCGAGGCGGTGACGATGTATCGGTCCCCGTCACGCGTGTAGGCGATCGGAGCCATGCGCGACGCGCCGGACCTGGCGCCGATGGTGCCGAGCAGCAGGACCTGCCCGCCGGCGAACCAGCCGGTGATCGGGTGGCCGTGCTCGCGGATCTCCTCGGTCATGATCCGGGTCGCCTCCTCCCACTCGGTTGGCGGTCGGGCTGCGGGCCTGGTTTCGGTGTACCCCATGGAATTCGAGTCCTCTTGGAAGCGATGAATTGTTGTCTGCGCAACTATGTCGTCGAGTATACACGCCACGGTACGGCCGGTCCTGCAGATCGCCCGTGTGCTGGATGACGCTTCGGGGGCAGCCGCCCGGTATGATCCGTGGCAACCAAGGGCAACGACCCATAGGAGGGCACGCATGGCCGACGCAAGCGTGGGTGAAGGCACCCGTGAGAGCCCCTGGAACCTGAAGACCGCGCCCGGCACATCGGAGTACCAGATGTGGCGCGACGAGACGGCCGACCCGCCGGCGCTCGTTTGCCAGGTCGGCTCAACGCAGTTGAAGTACCACCTGCGCTGCGTCGAGGACCTGCACGCCATGCTCAAGGCTCGCGGCGACTGGATGCCGCTCGGCGCAGCAGATGAGCAGAAGGCCGCCGTCGACGGCACGGTCGAGGCGTGGGGTCGCTCCGAGGGGAACCCGGTCGGCGGCTGGTACGGCCTTCGCAAGGGGTATCGAGGTCGTTTCGGGATGTACCTGCCGCCGCTCCTCGAGGCACTCGGACTTGCCGAGCTGACCCACGATTCGCGAAACAACCGGATGCGCGCGAGGTAGACCGCGGCGGGCGCTCCAAGTTTCGCCCCAGGGATCTAACGAACAAGCAGAGCCCTGAAAGAGGCCGAACCGGGCCAGACGGGTGCCGGAAGTTGCGCCCAGCGGGAATTCAGGCGCCAAGGTGACTGCTGCTTGATCGTTGGATCCGCCCGGTGGAACAGCTCCCCCAAAGGTCCCGGCCGAAGCGCAAACCGCAGCGTCAGCGACGCTTGAGCCGCTAGCCGAGCCGTCCGCTGATGAAGTAGGCCTGGGCCGGCCCGATTCCCTTGACCTCGACAGTGCCTCGCGACTCGAATGCAAAGGCGTGCTTGAGTCGCTGGTAGGTCGATTCGGTCACCTGGATACGGCCGGGGCTCCCCAGCGACTCCATCCGGCTGGCGATGTTCACCGTGTCGCCCCACACGTCGTACATGAACTTCTTCAAACCGATGACGCCGGCCACGGCCGGCCCCACGTGCATCCCCACCCGAACGTCCAGGGCGGTCGGCATCGCCTCGCGCACGGCGGCGATCTCGGCCAGCATGTCGAGCCCCATGGCTGCCACCCGCTCGGGATGATCGCGACCCGGCGTCAGGCCGCCGACCACCATGTACGCGTCGCCGATCGTCTTGATCTTCTCCAGGCCGTACTTGTCGGCGAGGCGGTCGAAGATGGAGAAGACGCCGTTCAGTTGCTGCACGACTTCCGTGGGCGGCAAGTGCGACGACATCGCGGTGAAGCCGACGCAATCGGCGAAGAGTACCGTCAACTCGTCGAAGCGGTCGGCGATGATGTCCTCGCCGCTCCGCAGCCGCTCGGCGATCGAGGCGGGCAGGATGTTCAGCAGCAGCCGCTCGTTCTCCTTCGCGAGCCGCTCGATCGCCCGCGCCGCGGTGACATCGGTCCCGTACAGGTTGATCGAGTCGAACTCGTAGACCGATACGACCAGCAGCTCGTAGATGTGCCCCTCGGCATCGATCTCGATCGGCTCCGAAGTCCTTGATTCGACCATGCGCTGCACCTGGTTGCAGAAGCCCTCGGGTAGCTCCTCGCCGACCGTCGCGCCGATCGCCCGGCGCACGCGCTCACTGGCCGGATTGGCGTAGGTCAGCCGCCCCCCGCGGGTCATGCGCATCACCACGTTCGGGTTCTGGTCGGGGAACTTGTCGAGCGCGCGCACGGCGGTGACATCGGTCCCGTAGATGTTGGTGAAGCCGAAACCCTCGACCTGCACCGGCTTGAGCGCGTAGGTCCGTCCGCCGCCTTGCACCTCGATCGGCTCGGTGAACCCACCCGAATCGGTGAGCCGCAGCCGATCGATCAGCTCGGCCGGGAGCGCGTCCCCGACCTCCACGCCGAATGACGCGACGATCGTCGCGCTGGCGGTATTGGCATAGGCGAGACTCCCATCCGCGTCCACGCGCATGACCGGATTCGGGTTCTCGTCGGGGAACCGCGCGACCGCCCGCGCGGCCGTGATATCGGTCCCGTAGATGTTCATGAAGTCGAATGCCGATACATGCACCGGCAGCAGAGAGAAGGTCCTGCCTCCGTCCCGCGCTTCCACGGTGCTGCCAGCCTTGGCCGCGGCGCGAAGGTCGGCAAGCAGAACGGCCGGCAGCGGCGCTCCGACGGTCAGCTGCATCGCCCCAACGAGGGATCGGCAGGCTGGATTCGCATACATCAACTCGCCGCTCAAGGCCACGCGCATGACCGGGTTCGGGTTCTCGTCGGGGAAGCGGTCCATGTCTTCGACGAGCGGACCGTGGAGGTGGGCACGGGCCTCGTCAAGCGCATGCTGCCGGCTCGCGGCGGCGACACTCGACCAGGTCGAAACCGAGTACGGGACCACGAACAGGAGCCCAAGCTGCCATGACAGCGCCATGCTGAAGTCTGCGCTGAGGATCATCTCCCCGCGGGTGATGAGGGACAGGACCGTCCCGACGAGCAGCGCGGTCACGCCCGCCCGCCGGACAACCGACCGCTCGGTCGCCAAGCGCAGCCACCGCCTGGTTCGCTTCACGCGGGGCAGCATACGGGACCATGTCGCGGCCGCGCACCGCGGCGCCCGGCCCTGAGCGGGTCGGGCGCTCTCCCCCTGGCGGGACGGGGTGGGTCTAGTGGACGATCGTCACCGTCGCCGGGAAGCGGGTGGCAACGGCCCCGGAGACCGAGCCCTGGAGCGTCCGCTCCACCAGGCCCAGGTGCCGGCTGCCGGTCACGATGTGGTCGTAGCCGCCATCGGTCGCGGTGCGCACGATCTCCTCCGCGACCTCGCCGTACGGCTCGTGCAACTGTGGTGTGATCCCCACCTCGATGAGCTGGCGACGTGCCTCGAGCAGCTCCTCGCTATGCACCTTCTGATCGTCCCACGGATCGACCCCGATCCGGCCGGCATGCACCGGGACAACGCTCACCACGCCGATCTTCGCCTTGGCGGCAGTCGCCAATTCGGCCGCGAAGACCAACGCACGCCTGGCCTGCTCAGATCCGTCGTAGGCGAGCAGAATCTTCTTGCTCAGCATCTTCTTCCACCTTGCGCTTCGCACTGAATTCGCGGCTCGCCCGGTCGTCCGTCGGCCGGTCGGCCCGTCCTCTGTCAGGGTGGCCAGCGACCGGCTTGATCGGTAGAGCCGTTGGTCAGCATCGGCCGGGCGATGACCCGTGCTGGATGGCAGGGTGGCGGGTACCCTTGGGCCATGGCGGATTCCGATGGGGTGATCAGCTCCGAGCGACTCGACCTTGCGCTGCTCTCGCTCGATCAGCTCGACTTGGTGGCCGCCGGCGACAGCTCGCGACTTGCCGCGGAGCTCGGGGCGACCATCCCGGCCGATTGGGCCTCCGAGGTGCGCGGCCTCGCCGCCCGGCGTGCCCAGCAGATCCGCGAGCGACCGAGCGATGCCCCGTGGTTGCTGCGCGCCATCGTGCTGCGCCCGGCCGACGCGGGTGACGAGCGGCGGGCGATCGGCTACCTGAACTTCCACGCCGCGCCGGACGAGTCGGGCACGGCCGAGATCGGCTACACGCTGCTGCCCGAGGCGCGCGGCCACGGATACGCCATTGAGGCGGTACGTGCCGCGTTCGAATGGGCGACACGGGTCCACGGAATTCGTCGCTTCCGTGCCAGCGTGTCTCCCGACAACGAACGGTCGCTCAACCTGATCGGCCGGCTCGGCTTCCACCGAACCGGCGAACAGTGGGATCCCGAGGATGGCCTCGAGCTCGTCTTCGAATTGGAGCTGTGATGCGCGGCCGTCACCATGGGTCAAGCGTCGCGCGTGGCCCGCTCGCATGCTGAGCAGTCGTGGCGAGGCGCCCTAGCTCGTCGCGCGGCTCCCCTGGAGCATTGCGTAGACGTTGCCGTCCGGCCCGCGGAAGTGGAACCAGCCATAGCCGGGGAGGCTCTTCGGCCAGCTGATCTCGTCCAGCAGTTCCACGCCGGCCGCCGCCAATTCCTCGCGTGCGCCGGCGAGATCGGCCACCAGGAAGCCGGGCACCGGGCCGTTCACGTAGTGCTCGGCCTCGAACTCCTTCCCCTCCGCGTCCGCTCCGAAGATCTCCAGAAAGTCACGGTCGCCGCTCGGGAGCTGCAGGATGGCGAAATCGGACTCCTCGTGGACCGTGGACAGACCGAGCAGGTCGCGGAAGAAGCGGGTCGTCTCGGTGAACTGATCGGTGCGCGTTCCGACCCACGCCACTCGCTCGACTCGCATGGCTACGGCTTCGGCTGCGAATCCGCCTCGAAGGCGGCCAGCTCGTCGGCCGGCATGCCGTAGGTGTGACGCTCCTCCGGATAGGCGCCCGACCGGACATCGGCAACGAAGGCGGCCAGCGCCTCGCGGATCACCGTGGACAGGTCGGCGTAGCGCTTCACGAATCGCGCAGTGTGCCCCTCGGTCAGGCCGAGCAGGTCGTGGTAGACGAGCACCTGCCCGTCGCAGGCAGGACCGGCGCCGATCCCGATGGTGGGGATCTCCAGTTCGGCGGTGATGCGGGCGGCGACCGGCGTGGGCACCGCTTCCAGCACGATGGAGTAGCAGCCGGCCTCCTGGAGCGCGAGCGCGTCGCTGAGCATGCGGCGTGCCCGCACCGCGGTGCGCCCCTGCGCCTTGTAGCCGCCGAGGGCCGTGGCCGATTGCGGCGTGAGGCCAAGGTGGCCCATCACCGGGATCCCCGACTCGACGATGGCGCGCACCCGCGGAAGCATGCGTCCGGCGCCCTCGAGCTTGACCGTGTCGGCCCGACCTTCCTTGATGAAGCGCACTGCGTTGCGCACCGCATCGGCGTTGGAGACCTGGTAGGAGCCGAACGGCATGTCGCCGACCACCAGCGGGCGCCGCACTCCGGACGCGACCGCGCGGGTCATGAACAGCATCTCGTCCATGGTCACCGGAACGGTGGACTCGTGGCCGAGCACCACCATTGCAGCGCTGTCACCGATCAGCACGACGTCGATCCCGGCCGCCTCGGCGAGTCGCCCGCCCGCCGCGTCGTAGGCGGTGACCATGGCGATCGGGGTGCCCTGCCGCTTCATGGTGGCCAGCTCGGTGAGCGCCATCTTGGCCGGAACCTGGGTTTCGCCGACGTTGGTGTGACTGGTGGTCATCCGCTATGCCTCTTCGATGAGGCGCACATTGTCTATCAGACGCGTCGATCCGACCACGACCGCCGCGGCCAGCGTCGGGCCGTCGAGATCCACCTCTGCGACGTACTCCACGCGCAGGCCGGGTTCGAGATCGAGCAGTCGGCGCGCGGCCCGCACCGCATCATCCCCGGACCGATGCGCGGCAAGTCCCGCATGCAGGGCCCGCGGCAGGGCGAGCGCCAGCGCGTGCTCCTCCTCGGAGAGGAACCGGTTGCGGCTCGACAGGGCAAGGCCGTCGGCGTCGCGGACGGTGGGACAGGCCACGATTCGGACCGGCAGCCCGAGGTCCCGGACCACCTGCTTCACCACCGCGACCTGCTGTGCGTCCTTGCGGCCGAAGAAGGCACGGTCAGGCCGCACGATGTTGAAGAGCCGCACGCAGACCGTGGCGACGCCCCGAAAATGGCCCGGCCTCGCGACCCCTTCGAGGAAGGTGCCGATCTTGCCCGGCTCTACCCAGGTGTCGAATCGATCCGGATAGATCTCCTCAGTCGCGGGAGCGAAGAGCAGGTCCACGCCCGCCGCCGCCGCCATCTCGGTATCGCCGGCCTCGTCGCGCGGGTAGCGATCCAGGTCCTCGGTCTGCCCGAACTGGGCCGGATTGACGAACAGGCTCAACA
>JAOUHE010000200.1 GCA_029865285.1 Chloroflexota bacterium | reverse complement strand
CGCCGTCCACGATGCTCGAGCGGTCGTCACCCTTGAAGTCCATGCTGACCAGCTCCTCGGTGGTGAAGCCGAGCAGGCCCTGCATCGGTCCGGTCGAGGCGGCCAGCAGCGCGGCGTTGGCGGTCTCCGCGGTGACCGGGCGGCTGGTGATGGCCACGAAATCGATGATGCTCACCGTGGCGGTCGGCACCCGCAGCGCGAAGCCGTCGAAGCGGCCCTTCAACTCGGGGATCACCAGCGCCAGCGCCTTGGCTGCACCGGTCGTGGTGGGGATGATGTTCTGCCCGGCGCTGCGCGCGCGACGCAGGTCCTTGTGATAGACGTCGAGCACGTTCTGGTCGTTGGTGTAGGCGTGGACCGTGGTCATCATGCCGCGCTCGATGCCGAAGCTGTCCCAGATCACCTTGGCCGGCAGCGCCAGGCCGTTGGTGGTGCATGACGCGTTGCTGACGATATGGTGCGCGTCGGGGTCGTACGTCCCCTCGTTCACGCCCAGCACGAGAGTGGCGTCCTCGTTCTTCGCAGGCGCGCTGATGATCACCTTGCGGGCGCCGGCGTCCAGGTGCGCACGTGCCTTGGTGGCGTCGGTGAAGATGCCGGTCGACTCGACCACGATATCCACGCCGAGCGCCTTCCAGGGCAGGGCGGCCGGGTCGCGTTCACTGAAGGCCTTGATGACCTGGCCATTCACCGTGATCGTACCGTCGCCCGCACTCACCTCGCCGTCGAAGCGGCCGTACGTCGAGTCGTACTTGAACAGGTGGGCGTTCGTGGCCGTCGGTGCGAGGTCGTTGATGGCCACCACCTCGAGCTGGTCGGGGTGGCGCTCGAGGATGGCCTTGAGCGTCTGGCGACCGATCCGTCCGAAGCCGTTGATTCCGATGCGCGTCACGAGTGCTCCTTCGCGTAGGCAGGGTCTTGCAGCCGATCGTTGACGATCGGCAGGAGTCCAATCAGAGAGACGTCGTCGCCGAGCTGCGCCAGTTCGACGCGCACGCGACGGGCCGGAAGTGGGAACGCGCGGCGGTCGATCTCGCGACGCACGGCATCCTTCAGTTCCGGCCGATGCAGGGCGATGCTGCCGCCCAGCACGATCACCTCCGGGTTCAATAGGTTGACGAGGCCCGCGCACATGGCGCCGAGCGCCAGCCAGGCGCGGTCGAGGACCGCCCGGCAGGCGGTGTCGCCGGCGTCGGCGGCGAGTCCCACCAGCTCCGCGGTCACGTCGGCGGGGTGGCTGGCGAGCGCTGCCAGCTCCGGGGCGACACCGGCGGCCAGCAGGGCACGCCCCTCGCGCGCGATGGCGGTCCCCGACCCGATCGCCTCGACATGACCAGGGGAGCCGTCCCCGCAGTCGGGTCCGTCCAGTTCCACGGTCAGGTGTCCGACCTCACCGGCGGATCCGTCAAGACCGATGAGCGGGCGACCGTTGGCGATGATCCCGCCGCCGATGCCGGTCGAGACGGTCACGTACACCGCGTCGTGGGCGTCGCGTGCGGCCCCGTACCGCCACTCGGCCATCATCGCCACGTTCGTGTCCCGCTCGAGAAAGGCGGGCAACTCGAGAGGGGAACCAACCTTCGCGGCGAGCGGGACATCGTGCCAGCCGGCCAGGTTCGGCGGGGCGAGTACGACACCGCGCCACGGGTCGAGCGGTCCTGGCGACGAGATGCCGATTCCCACAGGCGGCTCGAGCCCCCCTTGCAGCGCGTCACCCAGCACCTCGCGCCCCAGCGTCTGGACTCGCTCGATCACCGATTCCACGCCCTCCTCATCGTTGGTTGCCACGGCCCGACGGCAGGTGACGCGGAGGTCGGGACTGACGTGCGCAGCGCGGATCTGGGTGCCTCCGAGGTCGATGGCCAGGATCGACCGCGCGGCTGATGCATCCACAGGTGACCATTGTAGCGGCCGAAAACGTGACCGGCCGCCGGGGCGGTCCGTCGGTCAGCCCGACGATCCGCGGCCTGGCGGCCGGAACACTCAGAAATGGGACGACCGCGCCGGTTGCCCCGCGCGGTCGTCTCAGAAGGGTCGAATCGCGGCGCTAGCCGCCGATCCTGAACATCTTGGTGCCGCAGACCGGGCAGGTGCCCTGGGTCGCCGGCTTGCCATTCTTCATGGTGATCTTCTGCTCACCCTTCATGTCGCGCTTGGCCTTGCACTTGACGCAATATGCGTTGGTCGCCATGTGAAATTGCCTCCTTAACGGTCCGGCGCGGGGCCGGTTTGGTTAGCGCTGCTCACCGTGCTCGCCGATCAGCGATGACCAGTATGCATGGGGATCGCCGCCCTCGGCGTGCTCGATCTCCCACAGCAGGTGGACGCCGGCCAATCCGACATCGATGCAGCGTGCTTCCGCGGCCTCCTTCGCCGCGCCTTCGAGGAACGTACCGTCGACTCTCTGTGCGTAGGCCGCACACACCGTCCCGGCGCGCAACCCCGCGAGGCCCGCCAGCACGAAGAGCGCCGACGATTCCATCTCGAGGTTGGCGACGCGCTGGCGCCGCAGCTCCTCCGCGAGATCAGGATAGCGAACCGGGAGCGTGCGCATCGCTCTTCCCTGCGGAGCGTAGAACCCGCTCGCCGTCGCGGTCATGCCGACGTGGTGCCGCACACCCAGCTTGCGACATGCCGCCTCCAGCGCCCAGACCACGTCCCGATGGGCGATCGCAGGGTATCCGGGGTGCACATAGAAGTCGCTCGTGTTCTCCAGGCGCACCGCTCCGATCGAGACGATCAGGTCGCCCATCTCGATCTCCGGGAGGAGCGCGCCGGACGAACCGATGCGGATCAGCGTCGCCTGATCGGTGATCTCCATCACCTCGGCAAGCACGATCTCCACGTTGTCGGTGCCGATCCCGGTGGAGATCACCGAGACGCGCATGCCGCGGAAGGTGCCCGTCACGGTGGCGAACTCGCGATTGGTGCGCTCCAGTTCGATCGCGTCGAAGCGCTCCGCCACCTTCGCCACGCGCCCGGGGTCTCCCACCAGCAGGATATGCTCGGCCAGTTCGCCACGCTCCAATGCGATGTGGTACTGGCGGCCACCGGTGCGCGGCGCGTCTGCGGCGGAGATATCGGTCAAGGCGGTGGCGGCTCCGTGCTTCGAGCGTGGTCAAGCGAATCGGCCGGAGTATACGCTCGGGA
>JAOUHE010000199.1 GCA_029865285.1 Chloroflexota bacterium | reverse complement strand
AGTGCTCTGATGCGGATCTACGAGGGGAGCCCCCGGCAGGACTGGGAAGAGGTGCTCCGCACCATCGGCTCGTATGCCGATCACGAGCGCTTCAAGGAGCTGCTCCTCCTCGAACTGGAGGGCGGGTTCATCCTCCAGGCACTGACCATCCCGAACGCGGGAGCCTGGTCCGAGTCGAGCGGATCGCTGGCGAAGCGCACGATCGAGCTGCCGGACGAGAGGATCGGCGAGCTCATGGACGAGGCCGCGGCTCGACGGGCCGGCGGCAAGCCCGAGGTTCCGGAGACGGACCTGGCCAACTACTACGAGCAGGCGCTGCGCGTGATCGGCGCGTACGTGGACACCCAGAAGGTGCGCGAACTCTTCTTCTTCGAGCAGGAGGGTTCCTTCGTTCTGCGGCTGCTGACGGCCGCATCAGGCGGATCGACCGCTCACCAGTTGGTCGAATTCACGAAGGAAGACATCTTGGCTAGAATCGGGGAAGCACCACAGCAACGAGGCGGCGCGTAGGGATGACCCGCGCACCAGGGAGAACCCGGCGATGAAGATCTTCAAGGTCCTGTTTGTAACCATCGGCGCGCTGTTGGCCGCCCTGATCGTGATCCCGCTCACCGTCCTGGCCGGGCTCTTCGTCTGGCTCAAGCTCACCGAGGAAGCCGACGACGAGGATCTCGAGATCGAGGACGCGGTCTGATCCGACCGGATCTGACCAAGAAGGCCGATGAGGGCGCCTCCAGCAGGCGCCCTTTCCGCTACCTCCGAGCGCGCTTGACTCCGGTGGTGCCCTTCAGCCGGTGCTGAGCGCCCAGGCGGCGGTCCAGCAGACGGCCGCGACCAGGACCCCGTACCAGAGCCGCCGATCGCTCCCGGCGCCCTGCGCCACCGCCACCAATCCGATGAGCCCAAGCCCGATGACGGGCGGCGTCGCGCCCTCGCCGAGTGCCAGCGCCGCCCCAACGCCGAGTCCTACCGCCAGCGCAAGCCCGACCGCGAGGAGACGGCTGCGTTCCGCGCCAAGCACCTGGGCGAGGCTCCGCGAGCCGGCGGCCGCGTCGGCGGGGAAATCGCGCAGGGTGTTGGCCAGGTGCGCGGCCACGGCGAACGGGGCGACCAGCGGGATCGCCGGCAGCACCCGGTCGAGCGGGACCCCCACGCCGGCGGCGATCCAGGCGGGGAGCAGGCCGAAGCTGACCAGGTAGGGGATCGGGGAGAACGGCGTCCGCGAGAGCGCGACGTTGTAGGCCAGTGCCGAGATCGAGGCGAGCGCGCCGAGCGCCAGCGGCAGCGCGCCGAGGCGCCACGAGGCGACCAGCTGGAGCGCCAGGCCACCCGAGGCGATCCAGGCCGCGGCATTGATGCTCAGATCCCCCGATGGGAGTGGCTTTTCCGGCCGGGCCGCGAAGTCACGCCCGCGATCGGCGAGGTCGTTGCCGGCACCGGTGAAGATCTGCGACCCGGCCACGCTCGCGACGATCAACGCCCAGCGCTCGCCGAGGGGCAGGCCCGCCTGCGTGGCGAGGATCGCGCCCAGCGCGGCAGAAAGCGCGACCACCGCGGCGGTCGGCGCGGGATGGATCAGCCGAAGCGCCGCAAGCATGTCGGCGATGATAGGCGCATGGTCGTGATCCGCTCGATCGCCCGTTCCGAACTCGCCGCCTTCGCGCGGCTTGGCGGCGCCGGAGCGTCGGCCGACCGTCTCGAGACCGAACTCGCGGAGATGTGGCGGTCCGGGGAGGGGCGCCCCGAGTGGTGCCTCCTCGCGGAGGTTGGGAAGCTGATGGTCGGCCGCCTCGCCATGGCGGCGCTACCCGTGGGCTGCGGCCTCGACACGCTTGAGCATCGACTGGTAGTGCCGTGGCTCGCGGACGGCACCGAGGACGCGGAGCAGGTCGTCCGCGGCCTGCTGGAGGCGTCCGTGGCTGCCCTGCCGCCCGGCGCGCAGACGCTGGACGCGCGGCTCAACGCGGAGTTGCGGCCGGACCTGGCCATCTGGCGAGGTGCACTCGAGTCGAGCGGTTTCACCGTCTTCCAGGAGAAGCAGGGCTTCCTCTGGACCGATGATCAACATCCGCCGTCGCCGACGCCCCGGCTTCGCTTCCGTACCCTGGCCGAGGTCGGAGGCGATGCCTACGCAGCTGCCATGGCGCGGGGGATTGCGGGCACGCTGGACAGAAATGATCGCCATTACGTCGGGCTGTGCGGGCCCGACGGCTGGGGCCGCGAGATGTTGGGCTATCTCGGCCCGGGTGACGACACGTCATGGCTGCTGGCGGATGATCCCGGCGGCTCGCTGGTCGGCTACGTTGCCCTCTCCGCGTTTGACGAGCCGGACACCGCCACGGTCATCCACATCGGCGTCCTCCCAGAGTGCCGCGGCCGCGGATACATCGACGAACTTCTGACAGCGGCTGCCCGCGCAGCGCGAGCGCGGGGCCTGCGCCATATCTTCTCCGACGTGGATACCGAGAACGGACCAATGCTGGCCGCGATGCGTCGCGCCGGGCACGATCCCGATGCCCGCGGGTGGCACATCTGGCACTACCGTCTGTCGCTCGGCTGAGCCCGACCCGCGAAACACCGGCCGTTCGCCGGTCGCGGAACCAGTTGGGCAGGCACCGGCCCCATCGGTCCGCTACACTGACTTCCCGAGCGTGGCGTTGGCGTCCGTGCTCGCGCATTGCCCGATTCAGGCAGCGCGCTTGAGCCACCAGGCAGAGGGAGCCGAGCGATGCCGAAGTACGTCTTTGTGACCGGTGGTGTCGCCAGTTCGCTCGGCAAGGGGATCACCTCCGCCTCCATCGGACGCATCCTCAAGGCCAGAGGGATCCCGGTCTCGATCCTGAAGCTCGACCCGTACATCAACATCGACCCCGGAACCATGTCGCCGTACCAGCACGGCGAGGTGTTCGTCACCGATGACGGCGCGGAGACCGATCTCGACCTCGGCCACTACGAGCGCTTCATCGACGAGAACCTGTCGCAGGCCAGCAACGTCACCACCGGGCGCATCTACCAGGCCGTGATCGGCAAGGAGCGCCGGGGCGACTACCTCGGTGGCACGGTGCAGGTGATCCCGCACATCACCAACGAGATCAAGGAGCGCATCGCTCGGGTGGCCCGCGAGGGCACCGGCAGCGTGGCCACCAGCGGGCTA
>JAOUHE010000198.1 GCA_029865285.1 Chloroflexota bacterium | reverse complement strand
CGAGGTGCATGGCCAGACGCGCGGCCTCGCCGCGGCCGCCGTCGAAATCGAAGTAAGTCAGGATGAGCTTCGGCATCGGAACTCCTCGCGTCTGCTACGCTCGTGCCAGGCCGGCCGCGTGAAACAGGGGTCGTGCATTGGCCGTGACCAGGCTGAAGATCGTTACATTGCACTGCTTCGGGAGCAACCCCCGGAAGCACGCGAATCAGCAGGGGCACTTCGTGCACTGCGCGCAGGCTTGTGCCGGGCTGGCCGAGTTCGTCTATCCGGCGGGCCCCAATCTCCTCGACCCCGACGTGGTCCGCAGCCTGCTCAGGAACGACATGGGCTGCACCGACGAGGAGGTGGAAGCGTTTGGCCTCGAGGAGCCGCGCTGCTGGTTCCGGTTCACCGACAATCGCTACGTCGGCCTCGAGAACGGCATGGCCCATCTCGCGGATGTCTGTCGACGCGAGCGCCCCGACGGCATTGCCGGCTATTCCAATGGCGGCGGCGCGGCGCAGCTCGTGGCCGCCGCGCGCGAGGCGGGCCACCCGGACTTCCAGTCCATCCGCTTCCTGATGAGTTTCGCCGGCGCCACGTCGCCGATGATGCAGCGTCACATCCGCGAGTATCTTGGCCCGGACCACAGCAAGATCACGATCCCGACCATCATCTTCGGCTCGCGGTACGACCCGATGCTCGCGAACGCCCGGCAGATGGCGGCCGACCTGTTCGAACACTGCGAACTCGCAATCGCCGACGAGAAACGCCCTTTCGCCAATCACGCGCTGCCCGACCAGACGGAGCGCTACGAACGCATCGTGGAATTCGTCAAGGCGCAGGCAGGCGTACTGCGACCGGGCTGATCGCTCGTGGGACACCCGTTCAGTACATACCCAGCACGACACGCAGACTCCGCTCGACCGCGCCGAATTCTGCCGGCGTGAGAACGGTAAGGGGTCCGTCGCCGATGCGAGTCCGATCGAGCGCCCGCGGCTGATCAACGACGATCTGGCAATCGTCCCTGAGACGATCGCGCGCGGGCACCGTGATGCGCCACAGCCTGAACTCCGGGTACACATGGGTCGTCAGCGGCAGCACTACGACCATCGGCGTGCCGGCGTCGATCAGCTCGTCAGCCTGGACGATCAGGACGGGCCTGATCTTGCCGATTTCACGGCCGCGGGACGGATTGAGGTTGGCGGTCCAGATCTCGCCGCGCCTCATCATCGCCGCTTCCGGCGCCGCGTAGGGACGGGACCGTCGCCGTACTGCGCGCCGCGTTCCGCCACGCGCAGTCCTTCGTTGTCCAGTGGCACGGCTTCCTCCGCCAGGGCGAGGGCATCCTTGCGGATCTTCGGGTCTGCATAGGCGGCGCGCGCTTCCGCGACGAAGGCCGCGAGATATCGCTGCCGCTCCTTCTGAGCAAGAAATTCGGCGATGGCCGCGCGCGCGATCTCCGACCGTGCCACGCCCTCGCGTCGCGCCTCTTCGTCGAGCCGGGATTCCAGGTCCTCCGGTAACCGCAGGCTGAAGGCGGCCACGTCTTGCACCCTTGATCAGACAGAATGTAGTACATAATGTCATACGATTGGGAATACAGCAAGACGCCGCAATATTTGCGCCATTCTTGCGGTCTTCTCAGCAAACAGCCGTCGAAGTGTGAGGAAACGAATGCAGAAGTTCGCCAAGGACCCCGCAGCAATCTCGAAGCTCACCCCGGAGCAACACCGCGTGACGCAGCTCTGCGGCACCGAACCGCCGGGAACCGGCGCCCTGCTGCACAACAAGGAGCCGGGCATCTATGTGGACGTGGTCTCGGGCGAGCCGCTGTTCGCCTCGACCGACAAGTACGACTCCGGCTCCGGCTGGCCGAGCTTCACGAAGCCGATCGAGCCTGCCAATGTCACGGAGCTCTCGGACGAGAGCCACGGCATGATCCGGACCGAGGTTCGCTCGGCGCACGCCGACAGCCACCTGGGTCACGTGTTCAACGACGGGCCGCGAGACCGCGGTGGGCTGCGTTACTGCATCAATTCGGCGTCGTTGCGTTTCGTGCATCGCGACGACATGGAGAAGGAAGGCTACGGGGCGTACCTGAAACAGGTCGGAGGCAAGTCATGAACACAGAGCGCGCGATATTGGCCGGCGGGTGCTTCTGGGGCGTGCAGGACCTGTTCCGGAAGTATCCCGGCGTGCTCAAGACGAGGGTGGGGTATTCGGGCGGCAACACGCCGAATGCGACCTACCGGAACCACGGGGCCCACGCCGAGGCGGTCGAGGTCCTGTTCGATCCGGCAAAGATCAGCTTCCGGCAGATCCTCGAGTTCTTCTTCCAGATCCACGATCCCACGACGCGCAACCGCCAGGGCAACGACGTCGGTACCAGCTATCGGTCAGCCATCTTCCACGCGACGGAGGAGCAGCGCCGCGTCGCGCTGGACACCATCGCGGACGTCGAGGCTTCCGGGCTGTGGCCCGGCAAGGTCGTGACCGAAGTGCAGCCGGCGGGCGAGTTCTGGGAGGCTGAGCCCGAGCATCAGGACTATCTGCAGCGGAATCCTTTCGGCTACACCTGCCACTTCGTCCGTCCGGACTGGACGTTGCCGAGGCGCAAGAGCGCCTAGGCGTTTCCGGCGGTAGCATGGGCCCATGCCGGCCGTGAAGATCGCCCTCATCCAGCAGCCCGCGACCCGGGACAAGCAGCAGAACATCGCGCGCGGACTCGCGAACCTCGAGGCGGCCGCGCGCAATGGCGCCGCGCTCGCCTGTTACGCGGAACTCGCGTTCGAGTGGTTCCATCCGCAGCATCCCGCGACCGGTGACGTCCGCGCCCTGGCCGAACCGCTGGACGGAGCGCTGGTACGGGCATTCCGCGACAAGGCGCGCGAGCTCGGCATCGTCGTGGTGCTGAACCTGTTCGAGCGCGACGGCGACGCGACCTTCGATTCTTCGCCGGTGATCGACGCCGACGGATCGCTGCTGGGCGTCACCCGCATGGTGCACATCACCGAATACGCCTGCTTTCACGAGCAGGGCTACTACGCGCCGGGCGACCGGGGCGCGCCGGTGTTTCGCACGCGCGCCGGCAACGTGGGCGTGGCCATCTGCTACGACCGGCATTTCCCGGAATACATGCGCGCGCTCGCGCTCGCCGGCGCCGACCTCGTGGTTGTGCCGCAGGCC
>JAOUHE010000045.1 GCA_029865285.1 Chloroflexota bacterium | reverse complement strand
GTGCTGGTGATCGCCACGGTGATCGCCATCCGGCGGCTGCGCAGCTTTGAGATCGCCGGCGAGACCGCGTGACCAGTCGCGAATCGATCGGACCGCCGTGGGATCACGCCTGGGCTGGACGCGTGGATGAGCACGCCTTCGACTCCCAAGCGCTGACGGCCAATCCGCTCGGCGACCCGCATCGTCGTCCCCTGCTCGTCTACCTGCCGCCCGGCTACGACGCCGATCTCGACCGACGGTATCCGACCATCTACCGCCTGCAGGGCCTCACCGGCCAGGTCGACATGTGGCGCAACCGCGGAGCGTTCCGGCCAAACCCGCTCGAGGCGATCGACGATCTCTTCGCACGGACGGGTACTCCGCCGGCGATCGTCGTCCACGTCGATGCCTGGACCCGCCTGGGCGGCAGCCAGTTCGTCGATTCGCCGGGGACCGGCCGCTACCACACCTACCTGTGCGACGAGATCGTGCCGTTCATCGACGCGCACTATCGGACGCTGGCGCGCCCCGAACACCGGGGGCTCGCCGGCAAGAGCAGTGGCGGCTACGGGGCAATGGTCAACGCCATGCTGCGGCCCGACCTGTTCGGCGCGCTGGCCACGCACGCCGGGGATGCGCTCTTCGAGGTCTGCTACCTCCCCGAGTTTGCCGGTGCGGCGCGCGCCCTGGCGCGAGAGCACGACGGCAGCTACGAGCGGTTCTGGGCCGATCTCCGAAGCCGGGCGGGACGCGTCCGCAGCGGCGACGAACTGCTGCTCAACACCTGGTGCATGGCCGCCTGCTACTCGGCCGAGGCCGACGGCACGGTTCGACTGCCCTTCGAGACCGATACCGGCCGCCTGGTACCTGAGGTCTGGGAGCGCTGGCTCGAGCACGACCCGGTGCGGATGGCCCCACGACATGCGGAGGCGCTGCGGTCACTGCGCGCAATCTGGATCGATGCCGGGCGCAGTGACGAGTTCAGCCTCGACCTGGGGGCGATCGCTTTCCGCGGTGAGCTTGCCAAACTGGGTATCGGGGAGCCGACGGTCCATTTCGAGCTCTTCGACGGTACCCACTCGAACACGGAGTGGCGGTATCCGCTGGCGATCGCCTGGCTGTCAGAGAGGCTCGCGCAGTAGCGGAGCCCGAGATCAGGCCGCGACGACGCGGTCGCGGCCCGCACGCTTCGCCATGAAGAGCGCCACGTCGGCGGTGCGCAGCAACTGTTCGCGGGTCGGGTGCTCATCATCGAGCTGCGTGCAGCCCGCCGATACGGTCACGGTCAGGCGCTCGCCACCGTCGCTGAAGATCTGCTGCTGAGCGAGCCGGGCGCGGACCTCTTCCGCGAGGCGGACCGCATCGTCGCGTGTGGCGTCCTCCAGGATCACGACGAACTCCTCGCCACCGAATCGAGCCACCAGGTCGGAGGCCCGGAACCGTTCGCGCAGGACGGCCGCGAAGGTCTTGAGCACCTGGTCGCCGGTCTGGTGGCCGTAGCTCTTGTTGAATTGTCCGAAGTGGTCGAGGTCGAACATGATGGCCGCGATCGGCTTGCGTTCCTTGCCGGCGGGACGGTGCCAGCGAGCGATCGTCCGGCTGAGTGCTTCATCGAAGTGGCGCCGGTTGTACAGGCCGGTGAGTGGGTCGCGGACGGCAAGCTCCTCCACCTCGGCATGCAGGAACGCGTTGGCGACGACCAGTGCGGCCTGCCCCGCCAGCAGCTCCATGGCCTCGATCTCGATCGGCCGAAACGCGGCGGCAGGGGTCCGTCGCGCCATCGAGATGGCACCAACCACCACGCCATCGCGTACCAGAGGGATCCCGACGCCCGACAGGGTCAGTTGCGCGTCCATATCCTGGAAAGCCGGCCGGCTCCCATCGGCGTGCGCATCGTCGAAGACCACTACGCGATCACGGATTGCGCGGCCGACAAGCCCCTCGCCGGCCCCGATCACCGCTCCGAGCTGGGACGGGTCCGGATCGGTGGACGCGCGCAGCACGTAGCGACCGGTCTCCCGATCGAGCACGGCGAGGGTCACGATGTCAGCCGCGACCACCCGACCCAGGCCGTCGATCATCGCTGCCGAGAGTCGGCCCAGCTCCAGCTCGCCGCTCACCAGGCTGTTGAACTCGTTCAGAGCGTGCAGGACGGAGGCGCGCTCGGCGAGTGCCTGCCGATCGCGTCCCAAGGCCAACACCGTGGCGATACGGTCGGCGATGGTGGCCACCACATCGCGGTCGGCCCGATCGAGCGTTGACCTGGCCTCGACGTTCAGGACACCCAGCAGCTCGCCGTCTACGATCAGCGGCGCGCAGATCTCGCTCACGACCTCGGAGAAGACCGCCGAGTAATCGGGGTCGCCCGCCACATCGGGAACGAAGGCGAGTTCGCGCGTGCGCATCACTCGACCGACCACGCCGTGGCTGCCGTCGAGCAGCGCGGGTGGTGCGTCGTAGCCGCGCTGGCCGACGAGTCGCAGGTGCGCATCCTCGTGGACGTAGACGGTGACGAAGTGGTAGTGAAACTGGGCGGCGATGACGCCGAGCGCGCGATCAAGCGTGTCCTCGCCCGACCCGTTGGTCACCAGGACATGGCTGACCGCCTCCAACCCGGCGATCTGCCGAGATCGACGGCGCTCGGAGATCATCGCGGAGCGCAGCCGTCGCGATGCCTGCTCCACCGCCCTCACCAGCCGGCTGACGCCGACCGCGGCGAGAAGGCCGACACCGGCGAGCGCGATCCCGCGGAGGCCAACGGCGGACGTGTCCGCGAGGTGCGACAGGTGCGGAGCAACGTAGATGAGTGCGGCCGCGGTTCCGAACAGTACTGCCGGCAACCTGCCGAGCGTGGCCGCTGCAATCACCACCGGGATGTACAACGCCAACAGCGGATGGCTCGGGCCGCCCACTACCGATGACAGACCCGCAACATAGAGCAGTGCCACTGCCATCCGCAGGAACGACCAGCCCGAAGGCGAGAGACCTCGTGCGTGGCTTGGCACCAGTCCGAGCATGACCTGGAGTCCCCCGCAAATTCCCGTCAGTGCGAGAACCGCTCCAGGGTCGCCCGGCAGGCCGGAGACGAGCGCCACTGCCATGGCGATGGGTGCCAGGGCCCACGTGTAGACCGTGTACCGGTCGCGCCCGATCCTGCTTGCGGCGAGGCGGTTCCACGACAGCGGGGCACGCCACTGCCGCCCCTGAAGAGGGGCAGCGGGCAGCGAGATCGCGTCAACGCCTCGAGCGGTGGATGCCATCGATTGGACCGTAGCAATCCCACCCGGACCACACCATCGCCCGGAAGTACCCGGTACCGTCGTCGCTCCCCGGGTCGCTACGCTCCTGGGGACGCCCTCAGGAGAGCTGCTCGAATCTCCTCGATGCTCATCGATCCGGCATACAGCTTCCCGCCGATGAACAGGGTCGGCGTGCTGTTCACGTGGAGATCCCGCGCGGCATGGCGATCCGCGTCAACCGTTTCGAAGACCTCACTCGACGCGTACGCGGCCTGCCACGCGGTGACATCCAGGGCGAGCTGATCAGCCAGCCCGGCGAAGAACGCGTCGGCAGCCGCAGGAGCCAGATCCTTCCAAGCAGACTGGCTCGCGTAGATCGCCTCAGACATCTCCCAGAACGAATCCTGCAGGTGAGCGGCCGCGGCGGCTCGAGCGGCGGCGTCGGCGTTGGCGTGGATGCCGTCGAGCGGGAAGTACCGCGAGACGAGGGTCATCTCATTGGCCCGCGCAAGCTGGGCAAGCAGCGGGGCCACCATCGCGCACCCGGGGCATTGGAAGTCGGCGAATTCGACCACTTCGACTGCCCCGGTGCCGAGTCGCGGACTGCCGGCAGGCGCCAGGCTCGAGCCGTCGGACGGTCCGACCGCCGCGCCTCCCACCGCCCCACCGACAAGCAGGAGTGCCACGACGAGCGCGGTCGCCCCGCCGCCCAGCAGCCCGGTGCGCCGCAAGCCGGCGCGATCCTCATCCGCTGCCCGCGCCAACTGCTGGCGAACACGACTCGAGTGGGCCTCCGCTTCTACCCCGCCGTCACTGCGCGACAGCGCCAGCGCGGCACCCAGCAGGACGAGGCTGGCCCCGGCCTGCACCAGGCACCAGCTGCAGAACGCGCGGATCACGAACAGCTCGATCCCGGTAAGGAGCATCGAGGCCGCAGCGCCCGCAGCCGCGGCGACTGCGAGCACCGTCATCGACGGCACACCGACCAACGTCGGGGAAGCGACGGTCCGCAGCACGAGCCAGGCCGCAACGACGTAGAAGACGAGCCCAAAGAGCGGCAGCGGGATACCCAACGGATACGCGAAGTCGCTGGCACGGACGAGGTCACAGCCGGAGCCGGTCAGGCACAGGCCGGGCTGTCCGGTGACGTACTCGACCAGTAGATAGGCGGAGGCGCCCGCCCCCACGATGGCGGCGAGGAGTGCGATGGCGCGCCAGCGCGCAGCAGGGCTTCGATGCATGGCTCTCAGAGCATCCCCGCCCGTCCGGTCCCGCCGTGAGTGCCAATCGTCCTGCCCCGGGGTGACAATCCGCCCGATCAGCCCGCGCATCGACCAGCCGGCGCGCGTAGGGTTCGCGCGATGCATCAGTTCCGTTTCGGCGTCACCGCCAGCCACGCGCGCACCGGGGAGGCATGGAAGGCGCTCGCCCAACGCGCCGAACAGCTCGGATACTCATCCCTGCTGGTCCCCGATCACCTGACGGCGCAGCTCTCCCCCGTCGCCGCAATCGCCACCGCAGCCGCGGTCACAACCCGCCTGCGGGTCGGTGGCTTCGTCTTCGCCAACGACTTTCGCCACCCACTGATCCTCGCCCGCGAGGCAGCGACGCTCGATCTGCTATCGGACGGACGCCTGGAGCTGGGCATCGGTGCCGGCTGGCGGACCGGCGACTATCGGCAGCTGGGGATGCCGTACGACCCGGCCGGGAGACGCATCGATCGCCTCATCGAGGCGACCGGGATCATCAAGCGGCTGCTGTCCGGCGAGACGGTGAACCAGGACGGGCCGCACTTCCACCTTGGCGATGCTCGCGTCCTGCCTCGCCCGGTCCAGCGACCGACCCCACCGATCATCATGGGCGGCGGCGGGCCGCGCATGCTGCGACTGGCCGCCCGTGAGGCCGATATCGTCGGCTTCATCCCCCAGTTCAATCCGCGCGGACGGCCAACCCTGACCGATGTCACCGAAGATGCGCTCGATCGCAAGGTGGCACTCGTCCGCGAGGCTGCGGGCGATCGATTCGAGCGGCTGGAACTCAACCTGTTCATCGCCGATGCCGGGATGGCCGGCTGGGACGCATCGGTCCCCGGGTCGATGCTCACCGCGGTGAAGTGGGCAGCCACCGGGACGGTCGGCAGCCCCTACGTGCTCTACGGAACGCTCGGGAGGCTTCGCGAGGCGCTGGAGCGGCGGCGGGATCGAACGGGGATCAGCTACTACGCCATCCGCCAGGGGTCGATGGAGGCCATGGCGCCGCTCGTGGAGGCGCTCGCCGGCCGCTGACCGGCCAGCGGTGGCGGGCCGGGATGTTAGCGTACCGCGATGCGCGCTTTCCGAAGCCAGCCAGAACTGACCACCGGCCGCATCGAGGCATTCGCCGATGGCGTCTTCGCCATTGCCATCACGCTGCTCGTGCTCGAGATCGGCGTGCCGCACCTCGCCGACGGCGAGTCGATGCTCGACGCGCTCGGTGGACTGTGGCCCTCACTGTTCGGCTACATCTTCGGGTTCTGGGTGATCGGGATCTACTGGGTCAACCACCACTACGTCTTCAGCCTGTATCGGCGCAGCAACCACTTCTTCGGGCTGCTCAACGTCGTCTTCCTGATGACCATCGCCTTCCTCCCGTTCCCGACGGCGGTGCTGGCCGAGTACGTGGCCGACCCGGCTCACCGTGACGGCGCGATCGTCTTCTACCTCTTTGCGCTCATGCTGCCCGCGGTCACCTGGTCGGGAACCTGGTTCTATGCGTCGCGCGTCGCGCATCTCGTCGATGACCGGCTGTCGGATCGCTTCGTCACGTTCCTCTCCTGGCAATACGCCGGGAGCGCGGCGGCGTTCGCGCTGATCGTCCTCGTCGCGCTCGTGAACAGCGTCGCCGGGTTGGCGCTCGGCGTGATCCTGACGCTGGCCTACGTAATGCCGCCTCGAGCTCCCGAATATCGGGAGGATTCGGAGGCCTAGGGCGCTCCACGATCTCGGTCGATTGTCGTGGTATCGTCGGACCGCGCCGTCGATGCGCGCATGTGTCGCGAGCGGGAGTAGCTCAGTTGGCAGAGCGTCAGCCTTCCAAGCTGAATGTCGCGAGTTCGATCCTCGTCTCCCGCTCCACTCCGCCGATCTGATCTGAGCGCGGCGCCCGGCTGGACAGCAGGCCCAAGATCCATCTTCCCCGATGCCACTCGGTCCGTTACCCTCATGCCTCGCGTGACATGGGAGCGGCCCCGGTGATCTGCTCGAACTGCGGGACCCAGAACGAGGCGCAGCGCAAATTCTGTACTGAGTGTGCGACCCCGCTCGCAGCGGGCTGCCCGAACTGTGGCACGATCAACCCGCCCGGGGCGAAATTCTGCGGCGAGTGCGCGACGCCGCTCGCGGCCGCGGCTGGTCTAGCGGCCCAGGCGATATCCCGGGAACCGGCATCTTCTCCGGTTGCCGAACGGCGGCTCGTCTCAGTCCTGTTCGCAGACCTCGTCGGCTTCACCCCTTTTGCCGAGGAGCACGACGCGGAGGACGTGCGTGACACGCTCACCCGCTACTTCGATCTCGCCTCGGAGGTGATGACCCGCTACGGGGGAACCGTCGAGAAGTTCATCGGTGATGCGGTGATGGCCGTGTGGGGCACGCCGGTCGCCCACGAGGACGACGCGGAACGGGCGGTCCGGGCGGCTCTCGAACTGGTCGACGCGGTGCGCACTCTTGGCCCGACCATCCAGGCGCGGGCCGGGGTCCTGACCGGAGAGGCGGCGGTCACCCTTGGCGCGACGAACCAGGGCATGGTCGCCGGCGACCTGGTGAACACCGCGGCGCGCCTGCAATCGGTCGCCCCAGCCGGGGTGGTGCTGGTCGGCGAGGCGACCCAGCGCGCCGCCGGCCTGGCGATCGCCTTCGAGGAAGCCGGCGAGCAGACGCTCAAGGGCAAGGCTGCCCCGGTCCCGGCCTGGCGGGCCGTGCGCGTCGTATCGGAGCGCGGTGGGCGCAACCGCAGCGAGGCGCTGGAGGCGCCGTTCGTCGGCCGCGATGAGGAATTCCGGCTGCTCAAGGACCTGTTCCACGCCACCGATCGAGAGCAGCGGACCCGACTCGTGTCGGTCATCGGTCCGGCCGGGATCGGCAAGAGCCGCCTGGCGTGGGAGTTCCTCAAGTACATCGACGGGCTGGTCGACACCATCTGGTGGCACCACGGCCGCAGCCCCGCTTACGGCGAGGGGATCACCTTCTGGTCCCTGGGCGAGATGGTGCGCGGCCGGTGCGGGCTGGCCGAGACCGATGACGAGGCGACAACCCGCGCGAAGGTTGCCGCAATCGTGGCGGCGCATGTCCCCGACTCCGAGGAGCGGAGCTGGATCGAGCCGGCGCTGCTGGCCCTGCTGGGCGTTGGATCGGGCAGCAGCTCCAACCAGCTGTTCGCGGCATGGCGCACCTTCTTCGAGCGCCTGAGCAGCTCGGGGACCGTGGTGCTCGCTTTCGAGGACCTCCACTGGGCCGACAGCGGCACGCTCGACTTCATCGACCACCTGCTCGAGTGGAGCAAGAACAACCCCATCTTCGTGGTGACCCTGGCCCGGCCCGAACTGCTCGAGAAGCGCCCCGAGTGGGGAGGCGGCAAGCGCAACTTCGCCTCGCTCTACGTGGAACCGCTGCCCGAGGCGGCCATGCGCGAGTTGCTGGGCGGGCTGGTCCCCGGCCTGCCCGAGCCGGCCATCCGGGCCATCGTGACGCGGGCCGATGGCATGCCGCTGTACGCGGTCGAGACCGTCCGCATGCTCGTGGCGGACGGCCGGCTGCGTGAAGAGGCCGGCGTGTATGTGCCCGTCGGCGACCTCACCGTGCTGGCGGTGCCGGAGACGCTGACAGCGCTGATCGCGTCACGCCTCGACGGCATCGACCCCGCGGACCGAGGGCTGCTGCAGGATGCCGCCGTGCTGGGCCAGAGCTTCACCCTCGATGCGCTGTCCATGGTCAGTGGCCTCGATGCCACGACCGTCGAAGCGCGCCTGCGAGGCCTGGTGCGGCGCGAACTGCTCACCGTCGAGGCGGACCCGCGCTCCCCCGAGCGCGGCCAGTACGCCTTCCTGCAGGCGCTCATCCGGGAGGTCGCCTACAACACCTTCGCCAGGAAGGATCGCAAGGAGCGCCACCTCGCCGCTGCCCGCTATTTCGAGCAGCTCGGGTCCGACGAGCTGGCCGGCGCCCTGGCCGGCCACTACCTGGCGGCTTACAGCAACGCGGCCGAGGGCCCCGAGACCGACGCCCTCGCCGTGCAGGCGCGGATTGCCCTGAAGGGGGCCGCCGAACGCGCGGCATCCCTGGGGGCGCACGACCAGGCCGTCGCCTTCCTCGAGCAGGCGCTGACGGTGACGACCGATCCGGCCGATGAAGCCGATCTCCTCGAGCGCGCCGGCCGATCAGCGACAGCGGCGGCCCGCTATGGGCGGGCCGAGGACTTCCTTCGACGCGCACTGGAGTTGCACCGCACGCGCGACGATCGTGTTGCAGCCGCCCGGGCGACCGCCTCCCTGGGAGCGGCGCTCCTGTTCGGACAGCGAGCGAAGGCGGCGCTCGAGCTGCTCGTGGCGGCCTCGGCAGAATTCGCGGACCTGTTTCCAGATCCTGCCGTCGTCGCGCTCGACGGCGTGCTCGCCTCGGCGCATGGCCAAAACGCGGAGCCCCACCGCGCGCTGGAGGTCGCAGAGCGGGTACTGGAGGCCGCCGAACATGATTACCTCGTCGAGATCCTTGCCACGGCACTGGTGACGAGGGGAGTTGTTCTCGGCGACCTCGGACGCCGGCGGGAGGGGATCGGAGCCATCAGGGCAGGCGAGCAGCTCGCGCGCGACAACGGGCTGGACGACGTGCTGACGCTTGCGCTTATCACGCGCGGCTTCATGCTCGCCGACCTCGACGTGGCCGGTTCGCTGGAGGCGTGGCGCGAGGGCCTCGCCCTGGCACGCCGCGTCGGCAGTCGGCTGGGGGTGCTGCGCTTTGTCAACAACCTCGGGTACACCGCTTTCGTTGCCGGCGACTGGGATGAAGCGCTGGAACAGCTCGACGGACAGCTGGCCGAGGACCTTGAGCGCGTGGACCGTATCCCCCTCATGGCCAACTCGGTCATCGTCCATGCCTGCCGTGGCGAGGACGTCACCGAGACGCTCGCCGAACTCAGACGGCTCATTGGCGACTCGACGGACCGCTCCGCCGTCCACTTCCATGATGCGCGCGGCAATGTGGCCCTCGCCACGGGGCAGCTCGGCGACGCTCACATGGCGTGGCGACACCTGGCGGATCAGGACGCCGGCAATGCCCCGGAGTTCAGATATCGCGCCGCGCGACCGGCCCTCTGGGAAGGAGACGTCGAAGCTGCCCGTACCGATCTCGCTGCGCTCGATGCCACGGGCGTGCGCGGCGCGGTGGCGGAGCTGCGTCGAACGACAATCCGCGCCGGCATCGCAGCCCTGGAGGGCCAGCCTGCCAACGCTCTCGTGCAGTACCGCGAGGCACTTCGAGGGTGGCACGACGTCGGACTCGCGTGGGACGAAGCCCTCGCCGGGATCGACATGGCGACCCTGCTCGATCCAACTGAAGCCGAGGTCCGGGCCGCCGCTGCGTCGGCGCGCGAGATTCTCGTTCGGGTAGGCGCGAAGCCCTTTGTAGCGCGACTGGACGCGGCGCTGGCCCGCTCGCCGTCGGCCGAACCAGCTACCGCCCGGGTCGCGGAACCGACCGCAGGCCGGTCCGTGCCGTCCTCGTAACGTCACCGGAGCATGAACCGGGGCCCACGGTCAATCCCGTGAGCCCCGGCCCGTCACTTGGGAACGAAGGGTCAGCCGCCGAAGGCGCTTGCCCAGTCAGCCGCTGCCGCATCGTCATACGCCTGCGAGAACCCGCAGCCGGTCACGATGCCGTCCGAGCCAGAGACGAGGTACCTTCCCCCGACCTCGAAGCCGACGCCACCCTCGAGTGTGACTGCCCCACTGCCCAGCCCGTACTCGGTGAGCGTGATCGAATCGCCCGAGCCGCGGTACCAGTGACCAACCGCGAAGGTCACCGCGTCACCGTCGATGGCCGTAACGGTCCCGTCGAACGCGACCTTAGCCAGCGCGAGGGTCTCGAGGTCGAACTGGATGCACATCGCTGTGCCGCCGCCACCACCGTCGGGCGGCGTGACGCCGGGCGCCCCGCGCGATCCAAGGGAAAAGAACACCACCGCCGCGAGGGCGGCGACACTCACGAGCCCGGCAGTCAGCCTGCGGCGGCCCGGGCTCAATTCACGATCCATGTCGTGCTGGGTATCGGTCATGACCATCTCCTGGACTCTCGCGCGGACGCGGGCGAGATTCGCGGAGGGCAGCCGGTCGGCGTCAACAGGATTGGACTGGCGAAGCAGGTCCATCGGGCCTGGATCGGTTGATCGGTTCATTCCACACGCTCCTGCAGCGCACCGTTGATGGTGCCCTTCGCTTCAGTAGATGTCCGGCTCACGGCGGAACCTTTCAGCAACTCATCTCGGAACCGTCCACGGGCCCGATGCAACCGTATGGCGACGGCGTTGGCACTGATCCCCAGCATCAGACCGATACTCAGTTCGTCGAGCTCGTCCCAGGCGACCAACCGAAGCAACTCCTGGTCGGCCGGGCGCAGTCGGGCCAAGGCGGCCAGCGCATGTCCCTCGTCGGCGCCGACCGTGCCGGGCGAGGTTGGCTCACCCGAGATCTGGCGGCTGAGCTTCTCGAAGAGCCACGAACGGCGTTGGCTCCCCCGCCGCTGGTTGGCAATCACGCGGCGAGCAACGCCCAGCAGCCACGGCAGCGCGTCTTCGGGGACCTGGTCGATCTTCCGCCACGCGATGGTGAATGTCTCCGCCGCGGCATCCTCCGCGTCAGCGGAAGTGGAGGTCCGGCGAATGGCGTAGGCCAGCACACGGCGCTCGTGCACTTCAAACAGCTGTTCCAGGCGCGAGACAGCGGCGTCCGGCGCGAGTCGCGTGGCTCCCACGCGGACGAAGACGCGCCGGCGAACGGTTCGGTTCCCGTCCCCGAGCGAACGGTCAGGCGCCGGCAGGCTCTGCCTCGGGCTCCGCGCACGCGTCGATCGGGAGGCACTCTGGCAGGCTGGATGCCGACGTTCGCCCCGGGCGGCCTTTCAGGAAGGCGCCCACGTAGACGCCACCCAGGATCACGGCCCCGCCCACCACGAACGACGGCGTGATCTGCTCATCGGTCAACACGGCCGCCAGGGCCACCGTGACGAGGGGCATCAGGAGCGTCACATAGGAGACGGCCGAGGCGGTCCAACGCTGCATGGTGAAGACGAACAGCGCAAACATGGCCACCGAGCCGAACACCACCAGGTAGCCGACCGCAGCCCACGTCTCCGCCTCGGCCGGCAGCACCCAGGACTCGCCGGCCACCAGCGACGGGA